>DASSOZ010000156.1:0-21367 GCA_035700105.1 Acidimicrobiales bacterium | reverse complement strand
AGGATGGTCATGTCGGACGCGCCGTAGGACGTCGCTGCCTGGGCCAAGACGAGACTTTCTAGAGGGGGCGGTTCGCCGGGCCTCCGAGCGCGAAAACGCTGCTCAGGAGGCCGATCGACACGGGTTCCAGTGTACCAGGGGGGAGTGACAACCTTGTCGTTCGCCGGCGCCGTTCCGTGCCCGTTCTACGCGGGTTTCACGCGCACCTCGAGGCGCTGCACGACGCCCTCGCCGAGCGCCTCACCGAGGCGGGCGAGCAGGTCCGATTCGAGCCACCGGAGCTGCGTCGCCCACACCGGATCGTCGACCGCGATCGCGAGCGCGCCGTGGCGCAGCCGGACCGGCTTCGCGTGCGCCGCGACCTGGTCACCGACGAGCGACGACCACCGGCCGAACACCGCGGCGAGCGCATCGGTCGTCGGCATGCCCAGTGACCTGCTGACGCGCTGCAGCGACTCGCCGATCGGCCGCGGGACGTCGTCACCGCTCTTCGAGGGCCGCCACGTGCTCACGAGCCGCGCCTCACTCGACGACCTTGCCGGCCTCGATGCGCAACAGCCGCTCCACGCGGGCCTCGTCGGGGACGTGGCCGGCGGTCGTGAGCAGCGCCTGCCCCGGCGGCAGCAGCCGCAGCAACGCCGCCGAGCGGCCGGGGTCGAGCTCGGAGAACACGTCGTCGAGGAGGAGCACCGGCGCCGAGGCGGTGACCTCGGTGACGAGCGCGTGCGCTGCCAGTCGGAGCGCCAGCGCGAGCGACCGCTGCTCGCCCTGCGACGCATGCGTGCGCGACGGGCGACCGGCGAGCGTGATCGCAACCTCGTCGCGGTGCGGGCCGACGAGCGACAACCCGCGACGGACGTCGTCCCGGCGCGACTCGACCAGCGCGACCGCCAACCCGCCGTCGACGTCACGCCAGGACGACACGTACGAGACGTCGACCGCGGCGGGCGTGCGCGCCAGCTCGTCGTAGGACGACGCCAGCAACGGGCGAAGCCGGTCGAGGAGCTCGACGCGGGCGTCGGCCAGCGTGGTGCCGAGCTCGGCGAGACGGGCGTCCCACACGTCGAGCGTGGACGCGGCGTCGCCGTCGAGCCGGCCACCCGCCGACTTCAACAGGGCGTTGCGCTGGCGCAGCACCTTGTCGACGTCCGACCGCAGCTGGTCGTTCCTCGGGTGGAGCGCGACGAGCGCGTCGTCGAGGTAGCGGCGCCGTTCGGCCGGGCCGCCCTTGACGAGCACCAGGTCGTCCGGGCTGAACGCCGAGGCCCGCAGCGCGCCCAGCAGGTCGCGCGCGCGGCGCAGCGGCTGGCGGTTGACCTGTACGCGGTTGCGGCCGCTGGCCACGATCTCCGCCTCGATCAGCAGGGCGCGGCCGTCACGGTCGGCCTCGGCCCGCACGATCGCCCGCTCGGTGCCCTGCCGTACCAGCGCGTCGTCCGGCGCGGCACGGAACGACGACAGCGACGCGAGGTACCCGACGGCCTCGAGCAGGTTCGTCTTGCCCTCGCCGTTGTCACCCACCACGACCGTGAGACCTGGGGCCAGCGTGAGGTCGGCCGACTCGTAGTTGCGGAAGTCGGTGAGCCAGAGGCGGTCGACCCGCATCGGGTGTTACGAGACCCGGACGGGCATCAGCAGGTACAGGTAGTCGGACCCTTCGGTCGAGCGCAGCACCGCCGGCTTGAGCGTGTCGAGCGTGTCCAGCGCGACCTCGTCACCGCCGACGGCCTCGATGCCGGCGATGAGGAAGTCGGGGTTGAAGGCGACGACGAGCTCGTTGCCCTCGTACTTGGCGTCGAGCTCCTCGTGGGCCTGGCCGACGTCCTGCGTGATCGCCGTCAGCTCGAGTGCGTCGGATCGCATCGTGAGTCGCACGGGAGCCGCCTCGCGCGCGAGCAGCTTCACGCGCTTCACCGCGTCGAGCAGCGCCTCGCGCCCGACCACGAGGCGGTTCGGGTACGACGACGGGATCAGCTGGCGGTAGTTCGGGAAGTCGCCCTCGATCAGGCGCGTCGTGAGCCGGGCGTCGCCGACCTCGAAGGTCGCCTCCCGCTCGCCGAGGCGGAGCGTGACCTGCTCGGTACCGCCGACCAGGCGCTGGACCTCGCCGAGCGCCCGCGACGGGACGAGGACCTTCTGGCCCTCGCGCAGGATCGTCGTGCCCGGCAGGTCGCGCACCGCCAGCCGGTACGAGTCGGTGGCGACGAGGCGAAGCCCGCTCTCCTCCGCGGCCATGAGCACACCGGTGAGGATCGGGCGGGCGTCGTCGTGGCTCGCCGCCGGCACCACCTGGCGCAACGCGTCGGCGAGGTCGGCGGCAGCGATCGTCACGGCGTCGGCGGGCGGCTCCGGAAGCCGGGGGAACTCCTCGGCCGGCAGCGTCCGCACCGAGAACTCCGAGCGCCCCGACGAGATCTGCGCCTGCTCGTCACCGAGCTCGACGGTGACCGCACCGGGCTCGAGCGCACGCACGATGTCGGTCGCCAGCCGGGCGGGCAGCACGCCGACGCCGTCACCGTCGCCCGAGACGGACACCTCGACCTGGATCGACAGGTCGAGATCGCTGCCGGCGAGGCGCAGTGTGTCGCCCCGGACCTCGAGCCGGACACCCGACAGCACCAGCAGCCCACCGCTCCGGTTGGCGACGGCCCGGGACGCAGTGCCGAGGGCCTCGACGAGGACATCGCGTTCGCAGCGGAACTTCACCCGTTCAGTCCTTTGAGAAGTAGAGAAAGCAGAGACGGTGATAGGTGCTGTGGATTGTGGAGAACCCCGCGTTCGGGCAGGTCAGCCCGGGCGCCGGTGTCCCAGCGGTGTCCCCAGGTTCCCACAGCATCGGGGCCGCAGCGGTGCATGGGTGTGCACAACGCGAAGTTGTCCCCAGCGCGAGCGGCTCTGTCCACAGGGTTATCCACCGGTCTTGATGCGGTGCGTGAGCTCGCTGACCTGGTCGTAGATGTTCCGGCGCTCCTTCATGAGCGTCGACACCTTCTCGACCGCGTGGATCACGGTCGTGTGGTCGCGCCCACCGAACTCCCGACCGATCGCCGGGTAGCTGAAGTCGGTCAGCTCCCGGAAGACGTACATGCCGATCTGGCGGGCGGTGACGAGCGGACGCCGCCGGCTCTTGCCGCACAGCTCGTCGACGGTGAACCCGAACGCCTTGGCCGTCGCCTCGAGGATCACCTGCGGTGTGATCTGGCGCTCCTCCCGGCCCATGAGGAGGTCGGAGAGGACCTTCTCGGCGAGCTCGAGCGTGAGCGGCTCCTGGTTGAGCTGGGCGTAGGCGCTGACCCGGATGAGTGCACCCTCGAGCTCCCGGATGTTGTCCGTGATGTGCGTGGCGATGAACTCGAGGACGTCGTCGGGCACGGTGAAGCGGTCGGCGTCGGCCTTGCGGCGCAGGATGGCGATGCGGGTCTCGAGGTCGGGTGGTTGGACGTCGGTGATGAGCCCCCACTCGAACCGGCTGCGCAGGCGGTCCTCCAGCGTGGCGATCGACTTCGGCGAGCGGTCGGACGTCATCACGATCTGGGCGTTGGCCTGGTGCAGCGAGTTGAACGTGTGGAAGAACTCGTCCTGCGTCCCCTCCTTGTTCTCCAGGAACTGGATGTCGTCGACGAGCAGGACGTCGCATTCCCGGTAGCGGCGCTTGAACGCGGTGGCGGTGTTCGTCCGGATCGCGTCGATGAACTCGTTCGTGAACGTCTCGGTGGAGACGTAGCGCACGTCGAGGTCGGGGTAGTTCTGGCGCACGTAGTGGCCGATGGCGTGCAGCAGGTGCGTCTTGCCGAGCCCGGCGCCGCCGTAGATGAACAGCGGGTTGTACGACTTCGCCGGCGTCTCGGCGACGGACAGTGCCGCGGCGTGCGCGAAGCGGTTGCCCTGGCCGGTGACGAAGCCCTCGAACGTGTACCGGGGGTTGAGCACGCTGATCGGCCGCTCGGGCGCCGGCGGTGGGCCGTCGGCAGGGCCTGCGGGCGCGCCGGCGGTGACGCGGTGCGGTGACGGCGCCAGCGGCTGCTCGGGGAACAGCTCCTCGTCGGCCACGTGGTCGTCGACCTCGCCGGCGAGCGCGGGCGCGACCTGCAGGGCGACCGTGTAGGGGTGCCCGGTCACGTCGGCGAGCGTCGTGTGGACGAGATCGTGGTAGCGGCCCTCGATGCGCTCCTTGATGAGCGGGTTGGGGACCGCGAGGAGCAGCTCGTCACCGCTGAGGTCGATGGCCCGGAGCGCCCCGAACGTCGTCCGCCACGTCGCCTCGGAGACCTGGGCCCGGACGGCCTCCGCACAGACGTTCCACAGGCCTTCTGCGCCAGCCACCAGCCCGGATCGCCTCCCGTCCGCTGATCTTCTCCACACCACCATCCACACCTGGGGATAACAAGGTGACCCCGTGCGGGGCTCCGCTCGGGACACGATGTTTCCGCCTGTTGTGGAAGCCGGGGAAGTGCTTCGCTTCGCGGCGCCCGCTGCGGGGACGGCGAATGGGCACGGTAGCGTCGGTGACCCGGGCGCACAAGGGGTCCGCGGACCCACTCGCGGCCGTTGGCGCGGGTCGGTCGCGGCGTCTAGCCTGGCGCCTTCGGCGCACGCGCGCGGACCTCGGACGCGCCCTGCCGCACACCTGATCGATCGAACGGCTCGGCGCCGTCGGGGCCACTGTCTCGCCCCCTCCCCGAGCCCTGCAAGGGAGAACGACGTTGAAGCGCACGTTCCAGCCGAACAACCGGCGGCGGGCCAAGCGGCACGGGTTCCGGCACCGCATGTCGACCCGCGCCGGGCGAGCCATCCTCAAGGCCCGGCGTCTCAAGGGCCGTCACAAGCTGTCGGCCTAGGCCGGCCGCCGGCCTGGTCGTACTGGCTGCTGCGATGGGCGCCCGGCCCGTCTGGCGCGTGCGTGACCGGGCGTCGTTCGACGCCCTCCGTCGCGATGGTCGCCGCGCCCGTCGCGGTCCGATCTCGGTGACCGTCACGGTCCCGGACGGGCCCGAGGCCGGGGGCCGTCCCCGGGTGGCGTTCTCCGTCGGCCGGCGCGTGGGATCGGCTGTCGTCCGCAACCGGGCCCGCCGGCGCCTCCGGGCCGTGGTCGACGACCTCGCCCGCGGCGACACGGTGGCGGTCCTCGGCGAGGGTGCCGGCGGTGGCGTCAGCGGCACGTGGCTCGTGTCGGCCCGGTCGGACCTGTCCGAGTTGTCGGCGTTGGAGCTCCGCTCCGTGGTGGCGTCGGCCCTCTGCGCGGCGGCGACGGCGTGAGTCCCGTCGCTCGGGCGCTGCGCCGGCTCATCCGGGGCTACCAGTTCGTCCGTGCCGGCCGTCCGTCGCCGTGCCGGTACCTGCCGACGTGCTCCGACTACGCCCTCGAGGCGATCGAGGTGCACGGGGCCGCCCGTGGCGGCTGGCTGGCGCTGCGCCGCGTCGGCCGCTGCCACCCGTGGGGCGGCCACGGCCACGACCCGGTGCCACCGGCCCGCTCCGTTCCGTCCGCCCCCCGACCCGCCCCCGTGAGGAGCGCGCCGTGAGCTTCCTGTTCGAAGCCTTCGCCTGGCTGATCAGCTTCTTCTACCAACTGACCCGCTCGTACGGCATGGCGATCGTGCTGTTGACGGTCGCCGTCCGCCTGGTCCTGTTCCCGCTCACCGCGAAGCAGGCGAAGTCGATGCAGTCGATGCAGCGGGTCCAGCCCGAGCTCAAGCGGTTGCAGACCAAGTACAAGAACGACCGCCAGAAGCTCAACGAAGAGATGATGAAGTTCTACAAGGAGAACAACATCAATCCCCTCGCGGGCTGCCTGCCGCTGCTGCTGCAGATGCCGTTGTTCTTCATCCTCTACCGGGTGATCGAGGGGCTTAGCCACACGAAGAACGGCGGCACCGTCGGAGCCCCGAAGTACATCGACAAGTCGAGCGAGCTGTACCACGCGCTCGAGAAGGCCGGCGGGACGATGGTGTCGTGGGGCATCGACCTGTCGCGCAGCGCCAGCTCGGCGTCCAAGGACGGGTTCGGGACCGCGCTGCCGTACTTCGTGCTGGTCGCGATCGTCATCGCGACCGGCTACTACCAGCAGCGGCAGATGACGGCCCGCAACCCGCAGGCGGCGCAGAACCCGCAGGCGCAGATGATGGGCAAGATCTTCCCGCTGATGTTCGGCCTCATCTCGTACTCGATCCAGGCCGGCGTGGTCGTCTACTTCGCCGTTTCCAACCTCTGGCAGATCGGCCAGCAGTACCTGATCTTCCGGGACCCGGCGATGGCCGCCGGCCCGGCGCCGTCATCGGGGTCGGGTTCCGGGGGTGACGACGTGATCGACGCGCCGTCCAAGCCGAAGGCGAAGGCGCCCGCGAAACCACGCCAGCCCGGGAAGAACCGGCCGACGCCCAAGCAGGACGGCCGCCCCCGCAAGAAGGGCGGGAAGTAGCGGGTGGAGTGGGTCGAGACGACCGGGCGCACGCTCGAGGAGGCCAAGGAGGCGGCCCTCGACCAGCTCGGGGTCGACGAACGCGACGCCGAGTTCGAGGTCCTGGCCGAGCCGCGACGGGGACTCTTCGGCATCGGCGGTACGGACGCTCGCGTGCGCGCCCGGGTGCGACCGGCCCGTCCCCGCGCCAAGGACGACCGTCGCCGGCGCCGCGAGCGCGGGCGCGGCGGACGTGACGGCGGACGGGACCGCGAGCGGGAGACCCGCGCCGCGGCGACCGCCGACGTACCAGCGAGGGCGACGGCCCAACCGACGACCGCGGCGGCGGTCGAGACGATCGAGCACGACGACGATGACGGAGGCGACGACGTGGAAGCGGACCTGAGCGTTCCCGAGCAGGCGGAGGTGGCCCGGACGTTCGTGGCCGGCCTCGTCGAGGCGTTCGGGCTGCGGGCGTCGGTGGCCGTCACCGACGACGGCGACGACACCATTGACGTGGCGGTGACCGGGGATGACCTGGGCGTCCTGATCGGGCCGAAGGGGGCGACGCTGCAGGCGATCCAGGAGCTTGCCAAGACGGCGGTGCAGCGGCGGACGCCCGGTCGCACCGCTCGGCTGCACGTCGACGTGGCCGGTTACCGCGCCAAGCGCAAGGACGCGCTCGAGCGCTTCACCCATCAGGTCGCCGAACAGGTGAAGTCGTCGGGCACCCGCCGTGCGCTCGAGCCGATGAACGCTGCCGACCGCAAGATCGTGCACGACACGGCCAACGAGATCGAAGGGGTCACCACCACCTCGGAGGGCGAGGAGCCCCGCCGCCGCGTCGTGATCCTGCCCGCCGGCGACGACTGATCCGGCCCTCCTCGACGCCCTCGAGGACGCGCGCAGCCTCGGGTTCCTCGGGCCCGGGCCGGTCGACGCCCACCTCGAACACGCCGAGGGGTTCGTCCGGGCGTGGGCCGCCCCAGCGCCGCCATCGGTCGCGGTCGACCTGGGAAGCGGGGGTGGCGTGCCCGGCCTGGTGCTCGCCGTCCGGTGGCCCGACTGCGCGGTCGTTCTCGTCGATGCCAGCGAGCGCCGCACCGACTTCCTCCGTCACGCAGTCGAGCGCCTGCGGCTCGTGCGTGTGTCCGTCGTGCGGGCCCGGGCCGAGGCAGTCGGCCGTGATCCGTTCCAGCGCGGCCGGGCCGATCTGGTCGTCGCCCGGGGGTTCGGCCCGCCGGCGGTGACGGCAGAATGTGCGGCTCCGCTGCTCCGGGTCGGCGGCCGCCTGATCGTGAGCGACCCACCCGGCGATGCCGAAGCGCGGTGGCCAGATTCCGGCGTGGCCGCGCTCGGGCTAGGTGGTCGCCGCCAGGTCCGCATGCCCGCTGCCTTCACGGTGCTCGAGCAACTGGCCCCCTGTCCGGCCCGGTTTCCGCGCCGAGTCGGCGTACCGGCGAAGCGTCCGTTGTTCTGACGCCGCGATGTTTCACGTGGAACCTGCGGCCGCCGTGGTCGAGGGTTTCACGTGGAACATCGTCGGTCCTTGCACCAGCCTCGCGGGGCGGACAGGATGGGCGGAATGGAGCATGTGCCGGACGACCTCGCTGAGCGCGGCAGGGCGATCTTCGAGCGCTTGCGGTCGGCGCCGGCGGACGACGCCGAGACCCAGCCGGCCGAGCCTGCGTCGTCACCGGAGGCAGGCGCTTCCGCGGGCCAGCTGGCTGCGGACCAGACCGCCTCGGTGACAGCGCAGCAACCTGCAGCGCCGTCCGTCGCCGCGCCCGAGATGCGCGATCTTCCCACCGACCTGCCCACGCCGGCGCCGCCGCCGGGGCCGCCCGAGGACGACGGGCAGGCGGAGGGCGCATCGCAGCCGGCCGCCGACCGGTTCGCCCGCCCGCTGCCGAGAGTGCTGGCGATCGCCAACCAGAAGGGTGGTGTCGGCAAGACCACGACCGCCGTCAACCTCGGCGCCGGCCTGGCCGAGCTCGGTTACCGCGTGCTCGTCGTCGATCTCGACCCACAGGGCAACGCCACGACGGGGCTGGGGATCAACATCCACAACCTGCAGTCGTCGATCTATGACGTGGTGATGCACGACGCGTCGATCGAGGACGCGATCGAGCCGTCCTCGCTCAAGAACCTCTTCGTCGCGCCGGCCACGATCGACCTCGCCGGCGCGGAGATCGAGCTCGTTCCCGCCTTCAGCCGGGAGCTCAAGCTCAAGCGGGCGATCGAGGAGATCAAGGAGGACTTCGACTTCGTGCTCATCGACTGCCCGCCGTCGCTGGGTCTGCTCACCGTGAACGGGCTGGCCGCGGCGACCGAGGTGGTCGTCCCGATCCAGTGCGAGTACTACGCCCTCGAGGGTCTGGGACAGCTGCTGCGCAACGTGCAGCTCGTGAAGTCGAACCTCAACCCGGCCCTGGAGGTGAGCGCGATCGTCCTGACCATGTACGACGCCCGCACGAAGCTCGCCGAGCAGGTCGTCCAGGAGGTCAGGACCCACTTCGGCGACCGGGTGTGCCGCAACATCGTGCCCCGGACCGTGCGTCTCTCCGAGGCGCCGTCGTTCGGCCAGCCGGTGACCGTGTTCGATCCGTCCTCGCGGGGCGCCATCGCCTACCGCGAGCTGGCCAAGGAGGTGAGCGGTGGCACGCCGCAGCGGGCTGGGTAGAGGCCTCAGTTCCCTGATCCCGACGGCCGAGACCGGCGAACAGGGATCGGCGCTGCGGGAGGTGCCGATCGCCAGTATCCGCCCGAACACCTATCAACCGCGCTCCATCTTCGACGAGGAGGCGCTCGGGTCGCTGACCGCGTCGATCGCCGAGGTCGGCGTGCTCCAGCCGGTGCTCGTCCGCCAGCTCGACGATGCGACGGACGGCCACGACTACGAGCTCATCGCCGGCGAACGCCGGCTGCGGGCAGCCAAGCGCGCCGGGCTGCAGACGATCCCCGCCCTCGTTCGCACGGCCGACGACGTCGCCGCCCTCGAGCAGGCCCTCGTCGAGAACCTCCACCGTGAGGACCTCAACGCGCTCGAAGAAGCGGCTGCGTACCAGCAGCTCATCGAGGACTTCTCCCTGACCCACGAGCAGGTCGCCACCCGCGTCGGCAAGAGTCGCGCGGCGATCTCGAACACCCTCCGGCTCTTCCAGCTCCCGCCGTCGATCCAACGCCTCGTCGGCGAGAGCCAGCTCAGCGCCGGCCACGCGCGGGCGCTGCTCGGCACGCCCGACCGGGCCTACCAGGAGGCGCTCGCCCGGCGGGCCGTGGCCGAGGGCCTCAGCGTCCGCGAGGTCGAGGAGGCGGTTCGCGAACGCTCGGCGCTGTCGCCGACCGCCGCCGCCGAGGACGGCGCGCTGCCGGCGGGCGCGGGTGGGGCCTCGGGCGGCACGTCGGGTTCACCGGGCCGGCGCCTGCGCCCGCCCGGGATCCTCGAGCTCGAGGAGCTTCTCAGCGATCACCTCGACACCCGCGTCAAGGTCGACATGGGCGCCCGCAAGGGCCGGATCGTCGTCGAGTTCTCCGACCTCGAGGACCTCGAGCGCATCTACCGGGCGATGGTCAGCGTGACGCCCGTCACACCCTCCGACTGAGCCGGAGGTTCATCCACAGGCTGTGGTCAACCTTGTGGATCAACCTCCACCTCGACCTCGTCTGGAGCCTCGACCCACCCGCCGATCGCCCGGGTGACGGCCCGTGCGACCTCGGCCGTGCGCTCGACGACCCGGGCCGGCGGGCCGATCTCGCACACCACCGCCGGCATGCGGGTCTCACGTAGCACGGGCAGCGACATCGCCCGCACGTCGCACCCCGCGTGTCCCAACACCGACGGCAGTTCGCGGCACAGCAGCGTGGCCAGGTGGCGACCCCCGGTCGACGTGAACCCCTCGGTCCCGTAGTACGCGGCGGCGCACCCGTCGTCGGCGACCGTCAACCCGAGATAGAGATCGGCGCCGAACGCGTTCGCCTGCGCTGCCTGTGACGACTGGTCGGGGTCGTCCACGGGCAGGGCGTGGGCACCGGCGTGGACGAGCACCCGGGCGACCGCGTCGACGAGCACCGACACGCCTCCACGCACGTGACCCACGACGATGCGCCGCCCGCTCAGCGTCCGGGGTGAGGACCGGCGCGCTTCGCGTTCGCGGAGCTGCGCCACCGACTGACCCGCCGCCGCTTTCGCGCCGAGACGGGCGAGCGTGTCGAGGGTCGCGGGTCCGCAGATTCCGTCGGTCGTCAGCCCGGCGTTGCGCTGGAAGTCGACCAGCGCGGTCGCGGTCCGCACCCCGAAGATGCCGTCGACCCGTCCTGCGTCGAAGCCGAGCGCGCCCAGCCGGCGCTGGAGCGCGGCGACGTCGTCACCGCGCAGCGGCGGTGTCCGGTGGTAGAGCAGGCGATCGCCCAGCGCGAAGCCGGCCTCGACAAGTGCGGACCAGGTGTGCGGCCCGCACTCGCCGTCGACTCGCAGGCCGCGCGACGACTGGAACGCCCGGACCGCGGCCGCGGTGGCCTCGCCGAACACCGACGGCTCGTCGGACTCGCAGGGGAGCCCGACGGCCGTCAACCGCAACTGCAGATCACGAACCGCCTCGCCCCGGTCACCCGGGCGGATCAGCAGCGCCAACGAACGAGACCTAGAGAAACTCGTGCAGCTCCTGGAGCAGCTGCCCCTTCCCCTTGGCGCCGACCAGGCGCTTCTGCACCTCACCGTCCTTGAAGAGGATGAGGGTGGGGATCGCCATGACCTCGAACCGCTGGGCGACGCCGGGGTTGTCGTCGACGTTGAGCTTGCCGATGCGCAGCTTGTCGCCCTGCTCGCCGGCGATCTCGTCGAGGATCGGGGCGATCATCTTGCACGGCCCGCACCACTCGGCCCAGAAGTCGACGAGCACCGGGACGTCGGCGCCCTTGACCTCCTCGTCGAAGGTCGCATCGGTGAGTTGGATCGAGTTGGACATCGTCAGACCTCCGGGTCCGAAAGAGAAGAGTTACCAGTTCCTGGGGGTGCCGGCGTCCGGCTCGATCCCCATCGATTCCAGCCAGCGCTCGGCGTCGATCGCCGCCATGCAGCCGGAGCCGGCGGCGGTGATCGCCTGCCGGTAGACGTGGTCCTGCACGTCGCCGCAAGCGAAGACACCGGGGACCGACGTCCGCGTGCCGTCATGCGTGCGCAGGTACCCGGCGTCGTCCATGTCGAGCACGCCCTCGAACAGGCCGGTGTTCGGCGCGTGGCCGATGGCGACGAACAGGCCCGTCGCCGGGAGCACCGACTCGTCGCCGGTGACAGCGTTGCGGACCTTGACGCCCTGCAGCTTGCCGTCGCCCACCGCGTCGACGACGACCGAGTCCCACAGGAACTCGATCTTGGGATTCGCGAACGCCCGGTCCTGCATGATCTTCGACGCGCGCAGCTCCTTGCGCCGGTGGATGACCGTCACCTTCGAGGCGAACTTCGTGAGGAAGATGGCCTCCTCGAGCGCGCTGTCGCCACCGCCGACGACGGCGATCTCGTGCTCGCGGAAGAAGAAGCCGTCGCACGTGGCACAGGTCGAGACGCCGTGGCCGAGAAGTCTCGACTCGGACTCGAGACCGAGCATCAACGATCGAGCGCCCGTCGAGATGACGACGGTGCGGGCGCGGTACTCGTCGTCGCCGACGTAGACGCGGTGCGGGGAGGCGGAGAAGTCGACCCGGCTGACCTTGGCCATCAGGAACTCGGCGCCGAACCGCTGCGCCTGGGCCTTGAAGTTGGCCATGAGGTCGGGACCCATGATCCCGTCGGGGAAGCCGGGGAAGTTCTCGACCTCGGTGGTGAGCATGAGCTGGCCGCCCGGCTGGTCGCTCGTCGAGCTCGGCTCGCCCTCGATCACGAGCGGATGCAGCATCGCCCGCGCCGTGTAGATGGCCGCGGTCAGCCCGGCGGGACCCGAGCCGATGATGATGACATCGCGAACGTCGGAGTCGGACACTGCTCTCCAGTCGGGGGGACGGGACCTACTCGCGCGGGGAGCGCTTCGACCACGCAAACAGACCGGCGAGCGTGAAGATTCCGCCGGTGATGAGGTGCGCGATCCAGACACGGCCGTCGCCGGTGACGATGTCGAGCACCCGCACCACCGCGATGGCGGTGAGGACGAGCGCCATCGTGCCGACGATCGCGGCGAGGAGGCCGTACACGAGCCAGCGGGCGACGGTCGTGACGGGAACGACGGCCTTGTCGTGCACGACGGTGACGACGGCGTCGATCGTGTCGGCGGCCTTCACGGTCCAGTCGCTCGTGGCGGCGTCCGGCATGGGGCGGAGCGTACCCTTCGGGCCGTGCGACAAGCAGGTGCGGCCGCGGTGGGGGTCGTGGTCGCGGTCGTCGGTGCGCTCGTGCTCGGCGAGTACTCACTCGGTGCGCTCGCCGGCATCGTCGCCGGCGTGGTACTCGGCTTCGCTGTCGCCGAGGCCGCGCTGATGACCCTCGGCTACCGGTCGCTCGACGCGCGGTTTGCCGCGGTGCTGGCCGTCGCCGCGTTCGGCGCACTCGTGTGGGCGGGTTGGATCGACGTGCACCACCGCGATGAGTCCATCGGCGCGGGTGCGTGGCTGGGTGCGCTCGCGGCGGCGCTGACCGTCGCGGTCAGGACCCGGCTCGGAACCGGACGAAGTGCAGGATCCGGCAGTCCGGAGGGTTCACGACGTACGCGCTGATGTCGTCGCCGCTCCGGTAGGCGAACACGACAGCGGGTCGATCGTCCCACGTCCCGCGTGCGAACAGCACCTCGGCACCCGGCGCGTGCAGCTGCGA
Source organism: Acidimicrobiales bacterium (assembly GCA_035700105.1). Lineage (GTDB taxonomy): Bacteria > Actinomycetota > Acidimicrobiia > Acidimicrobiales > DASSOZ01 > DASSOZ01. The sequence continues at coordinate 8,168 of DASSOZ010000156.1, read as the reverse complement.
GGCGCAGGCACGGCCCTCGTCGGCGGCCAGCGACTCGCCGGCGGCGCCGCCGGCAGCACCACCCGCGCCCTCGTCCTGGGCTGCCGAGCGGTCGGCCGGTGCGGATGCGACGTCGGGTGCCGCCGCCGGCGCGACGCCGACGTGACGGCCGACGACGGCGGCGAGGTCGGCGGCGTCGAGTGCGCCGAGATCCGGCGGCCCGGCAGCCTTCGTGGTCGCGGCGTCGCCTCCCGCTGCGCCGCTGGAGAGACCCGACGTCGCGTTGTCGCGTGCGCTCGTCGCCGCCTGGTCGCGGTCATCGCCCGACGACAGCGCTCCGATGAGCGGGACGGCGACGAGCAGCAGGACGATGACCGCGGCCGCCGCCAGCCACGGCGTGAGGTTGCGTGCCGGTCGCGAGACAGCGGCGTCCGCCGCCAGCGCGGCGGCGATGGCGTCGTCGCGGCTCGACGGGGCCGCCGCCGTGACGGGCGCGCCGACGGCGGCAGCGGCGCGCCCGAACGCGTCGAGCCGGGCGCGACATGACCCGCAGCCGTCGAGGTGGGCGCGGGCGTCGTCGTCGATCCGCTCGCCGTCGAGCGCGGCGCTGATCGTCTCGTCGTCCAGGTGGTGTTCGTCGGCCGTCATGTCGCGGGGGTAGGACGGTCGGGGGCGGGGGCAGGGTTCCCGAGGAGGTCGGCGAGGGCGGCGCGCCCGCGCGCGATGCGTGACTTGACCGTACCCACCGGCACGTCGAGCACCTCGGCGATCTCGGCGTAGTCGAGACCGCAGAGGTCGCGCAGGACCACGGGTGCCCGGAACTCGGCGGCGACGGACGCGAGCGCGCGGTCGATGTCGACGCGGGCGTCGACGTCGGCTGCCGACGCCGATGTCGACGCGCTGCGCGTCCGGTCGAGGTCGGGAAGCCCCGGTTCCGGCCGGCGTCGTCGTCGGCGCAGCTCGTCGAGGCACGCGTTCGTCGCCACGCGGTAGGCCCACGTCGAGAAGCGGGCGCCGGCGCGGAACCTGGGAAGGCCGCGCACGATGGCGATGAGCGCGTCCTGGGTGGCGTCGAGCGCGTCGGCGTCGTTGCCGGTCATGCGCCGGCACAGCGCGTAAATCCGGTCGTAGTGGCGGCGCAGCAGCGCGTCGAGCGCGTCCCGGTCGCCGTCGCGCGCCGCGTCGACAAGGGCGTCGTCGCCGCCGTCGGGCGCCGTCATCCGAGGACGCGCACCTCGCCGATCACGGCGCGGTACGAGCCGCCGTCGCGCGGCAGCGACGTCAGCCAGACGAGCACCGCGCCACCTCGGGTGCCGGCGGGGAGGTCGGCGGCGACGAGGTCGTGCGAGCCGTCGAGCGTCGCGACCGGCTGGCCCCATCCGCCGGGGAAGGCGGGCGACGGCGCGTCGGCGACGTAGACGTCGGCGCGCCAGCCGTGCGCCGGTGCCTGCACCTCGACGCGCCGGAGCGCGCCCGGTTCGTCGAGGCGGACGACGAGGCCGACGCCGGACTTCAGCCGGCCGAAGTCGGCGCTGCTGTACGTCGAGGTGTCCCACGTCGTCGACGGATCGCCGTCGGTCACGTCGGCCGCCTCGCCGTCGTGCTCGTCGCCGTCGCCGAGCGGGTCGAACGCCGACACGCCGGCGATGCCCAGCGGCGCGGGGGGTGCCGCCGTCGGCGGCGTCGTCGTGGCGCGGTTGCGGTGCAGCAGGTCGCGCCCGACGTCGGTGCCGGCGAACACGATGCCGACGACGACGAGCGCGGCGGCCACCAGCAGGATGGCGAGCGCGGGTACGAGCCACGACCGCTCGGTCTCGCGGAACGACGGTGCGAGCATCCCGGCGGGGGGCGTGTCGTCGTCGGCGGTGACGAGCGGGACGGCGTCGTCGTCGAGGTCGATCGCCGTGAGCGCGTCTCGGAGCGCGGCGGCGGTCGCGAAGCGGTCGCCGGGGTCGGGCGCCATGGCGCGCAGGATCGCCGCTTCGAGTTCTCTCGGGACGCCGGCGACGACCTGTCGCGGTCGCAGCGCGGGCTGTGCGGGCGACGTCGACGGCCGACGCCCGCACACCATCTCGTAGAGCACGGAGCCCAGCGCGAAGACATCGGCGCGCGGGTCGTCGGGCACGGTACCGACAACGCCGAAGTCGCCGACCTTGGCCCGGTCGCCGTCGCACACGACGTTCGCCGTGTCGACGGCACCGTGGACGACGCCGCGCGAGTGCGCGTGGTCGAGGGCGTCGGCGACCTGCGCGGCGATCGCGACGGCCATCCGGGGCGACAGGCGTCCGCCTCTCGCCGCCATGAGCTCGCGCACGGTCGTCCCCCGTGCGAGCTCCATGACGACGAACGCGGTGTCGCCGTCGACGTGCGCGTCGTAGATGCGCACGATGCCGGGGTGGCCGAGGCGGGCGGCGGCAAGCACCGCGCCGGGCTGAGGATCGTGCAGCACCTTCACCGCGACGCGCCGGGCGAGGACCTCGTCGGTGGCCTCCCACACCTCGGCGATCTCCCCGCGCTCGATCAGCCGATCGAGGCGGTAGCGACCGCCGAGCAGCACGGTCGCCTCGGGCACGCTCCCTAGCGTGGCACCTGGAAGACGATGCCGATGACACGGGGCCCGGCGTGGGCGCCGATCACGGCACCGATCTCGCCGACGATGATGTCGTCGCGAGGGTGGAACTCGGCGAGGCGGTCGAGGAACTCGTCGGCGTCGGGGGCGTCGCCGTGCATCATCGCCAGCGCGTCGATGTCGCCCTGTGACTTCACCTTGTCGAGCAGGTACTGCAGCGCCCGAGAGCGCGTCCGCTGCTTCGACTCCTCCTCGACCTGCCCGTCGCGCACCTCGATGATCGGCTTGATCGACAGCATCGACCCGACGAGCGCCTTCGCCCCGCCGACACGCCCGCCCTTCTTGAGGTTCTCGAGCGTGTCGAGCGCGCCGTACACCTTCGTGCGCTCGACCAGGTCGCGCACGCGCTCGCCGACGGCGTCCGCGGGCTTGCCGTCGCGCGCCATGCGGGCGGCGTCGACGACCATCTGGCCGAGGCCCATCGTCACCGACAGCGAGTCGATGACGTCGATGCGCAGGTCGTTCTCGAGCGCCTTCGCGCCGAGCTGCGCGGACTGGATCGTCGCCGACAGCTTCGACGACAGGCACACGGCGACGACGCTGTCGGCGCCCTCCGCGGCGGCCCGCCGGTACGCCTCCTCGAACGCACCGGGCGCAGGTGCGGCCGTCTCGGGCAGCATCGGCGACGCCGCCGAGCGGGCCCAGAACTCCTTCGGTGTGAGGTCGCGCCGGTCGACGAACTCCTGCTCACCGAATCGGATCGTGAGCGGCACGACGTCGATGCCCAGCTCGGTGACGATGTCATCGGGAAGGTCGCAGGAGCTGTCGGTGACGACGCGGACTCCGGACATGGTCCCCCTAGGTCACTGGTGAGGGCCGGCGGCGGATGCGGAGCACTGATGCGAGCTCGTGCACGCCGGCGAGCCGGGCGGCGAGAGCGAACAACGTAACACCGGCGACGACCGACACCCCGACCCGGACGAGCAGGTGGAACCCGTGGTCACCACCGATCGCCGTTGACACGAGGGCGACGCCCGCGGCCATCACGAGCGTCGCGACGACGATGCGACCGACCGATGTCAGCAGCCGGCGCCCGTCGAGCCCGCCGGCGCGGCGGCGGACGTCCCACAGCGCGACCGCGGTGCCGCCGACGTACGCGACCGCGAGCGCGAGGCCGAGACCCTGCACGCCGAGCGACGGGTAGAGCGCGAACGCGAGACCGACGTTGAGCGTGTTCTCGGCGACGTAGGTGAAGAACATGACGCGCGTGTTCTGCATCGCCTGGTACGCCCGCATGAGCAGCAGGTACGCACTGAACGCCGGCAACCCGAGCGCCATCAGCCGCAGGACGTCGCCGGTCGTCGCCGCCGACGCCGACGACAGCGCGCCGTGCTCGAGCACGAGCCGGATCACGGGGCGGGCCAGGACGACGTAGCCGGCCGCGGCCGGCAACAGGATCAGCGCGGTCGTCCGCAGCCCGAACGACAGCTGGTCCCGGAATGCAGCGCGGTCGTCGGTGGCCCACCGCTCTGAGAGGTCGGGGAGCAGTGCGGTCATGATCGACACCGCGAAGATCGCGTGGGGGAGCAGGAAGAAGAGGAACGCCGCCTGGTACGCGGCGACGTCACCGCTGCGCCCGTTGGCGAGGACGATCACGACCCACAGCGCGATCTGGTTGGCGACGACGTACCCGAACGTCCAGCCCGACAGGCGCAGCATCTGCCGCACGGCGTCGTGTCGCGGCGCCCACACCGCCCGCAACCGCAGGCCGGCGCGGCGCAGCGACGGCAGCAGCGCGAACGCCTGGATGCCGACGCCCGCGGTCGTGCCGAGGCCGAGCAGCGCGATCGCGCCGGGGCTGTGCCGCAGCCCGTGCAGCGAGATGTCGCCGTACACGTGGGGGAAGACGAGCAGCACGACGATGACGCACACGTTGTTCAGGACGGGCGTGATCGCCGGCGCGACGAATCGGCGCTGCGCGTTGAGGAGCGCGGTCGCCAGTGCGATGCAGCCGTAGAACGCGACCTGCGGCGCGAACCAGCGGAGGAGCGCGGACGCCGCCGCCTGCTGGTCGGCACCGGCCTGGCCGCCGACGCGGAACGTGTACAGCTTGATGATCACCGGAGCGAGCACGAACAGCGCGGCGGCGAGCGCGACGACCGCCGCGACCGCGACCGTCACGATCGCCGACACCGCTTCCCACGCGTCGTCGTCGTTGCGGCTCGTCGCCAGCCGGTCGACGAACACTGGCACGAGCGTCGCCGAGAGGATCCCTCCGAGGATCAGCTCGTAGACGATGTTCGGAGTCGTGTTGGCGACGTTGTACGTGTCGGCGACGCGCTCGAACCCGACCGCGTACGCGAGCGCGAACACCCGCCCGAATCCCGTTACGCGCGACAGCACGGTGCTCGCCGCCATTGCCGCCGTGTTGCGCCGGAACGAGGAGCTCGAGACCTCGGCCGCGCCGGCCTCTTCGCTCGGCTCGCTGACCTCCGTCATGCGGGGACCAGTCTCCTCGCCCGGCGGCCGCGGACGAGGTGACGCGCCCACCACAGCAGCAGGAACAGCCCGGCGCCGGCCGACAGCGCGACACCGACACCGGACGCGGCCGTCGAGCGCACCGTGAACCGCGAGCTCGCGAGCGCGAGGCCGCCCTGCGGCGACACCAGCGTGACCCGCAGCGGGAACGCGCCGGATGTGCGCGCTCGAACGCGCACCCGCATCGTCGTGTTGCGGGGCGGGAGGACGAGGCTGCGCTCGGTCCCGTCCGGGAACTCGAGCCGGTCGCTGTCCAGGCGTACGAGCACGGTCAGCGTGTCGTCGGAGCGGTTCTGGAACGTGAGCGGCACCTCGCCCTCGCGCGCCGTCAGCGTCAGCGTGCGAGACCGCGGTACGAGCACGGCGTCGACCATGCGCTGCATGCCCCGCTCGAGGCTCGCGAGCCGGTCGGCGCGCGTCGCACTCGTCAGGTCGGCGGACTCGGCGGTGAGCAGGCGGCGGTCGAGCGCGTCGTATTCCGGGCTGTTCACCGGGAGCGTCGAGCCGATCGCCTCGATGCGCCCGCGGTCGTCGCGGATGCGCGACGCGGGGAGCGCGGCTGTCCTCGTCGATGTCGCCAGCTCCCGGATCATCGGCGCGCCGCGGCGCACCGTCGCTGCGTCGATCGTCGAGAAGACGTCACCGATGCTCATGCCCGACAGGACCGGGCTCGAGGTCAGACCCTGCAGCGCGGCGTCGAGGAACGCGCGCGTCGGGCGCCATGTGCGCGGTGGCGCGATGACGACCGCGCGCTCGCGCTGAGGCGAGTCGAGGTACAGGACGGCGAGATCGGCGAGGAGCTGGTGCGCGGCGAGCACCTGGTCGCCCCGGTTGGTGAAGTGGGCCCGCAGGCCGCCGTCGGCCATCACCGCGTCGATCGGGCGGGGCGAGCCGACGTCCAGCTCGAACGGCTGCGCGAGCGTGAGTGACAACTCGACCGGCGCGAGGTCCGTCTCCGGGACGACGACCCGGTCGACCTGGAGGTCGCGCAGGCGTCGTACCGCGGCGTCGTCCAGCGCCTCGCCGGCGACCCACGTGCGCGTGTCCGGGTCGACGCCGAGCACGGACGCGGTGACGTCGCGCCCGCGGCGGCGCTGGGCGGCGAGCTCGTCCTCGAGGCCTCCGGCGACGAGCGCGCGGACGTCGACCGGGACCCACGGGCGGGCGAGCACCTGGTGATCGCCCGCGATCGCCTTGAGGTCGTCGAGCACCTGACGGGTCGCCGCGTCGCGCGACGCCGCGAGGCCGGCGAGCGTCTCCGGCGTCGGCGCCAGCGCGAGCGGGAACGCCGCGTACGCCGGCGACTGCACGACGTCGACGAGCGTCGACAACGGACCGAGCGCCGGCGCTCTCCGCTCGCCATCGGCGGTCGTCGACGGCGTCGCGTGCACCGGCATGATCCACGAGACGCCGAGGCGGGGACCGTCGATCGGCTTCGCCAGGAACAGCAGGTGGGTCACGAGGCGGTCGAGCGTGTCGCCGCCCCGCTCACGCAGGACGACCTCGACGGGATACACGCCGGTGACGGTGAGATCGAGATCGCCCGCGGTCGCCGCGTAGCGCCTCGCGCCGACGGCGTCGGGCGGCCACTCCGAGAGGCGGGCGGTCGTCGCCCGGATCGTGCTGCCGAGGCCCCTGCCGTCGAGCGTGAGGTCGAACTGGGACCGTGAGCTGACGCGGCGGTGCACGATCACGCGGACTTCGACACTCTCGGGGTCCGGCACGCCCGCGACCTGCAGGCGGAGCTCCCACGTACCGTCGGGTTGCAGCCACGGCGTCTGCGACGCCACCCGCAGGACCGCGCCTTCGTTCTGCGCGCCTGCCACCGGCGGTGCCGGCACGAGGAGGACGAAGAGGGCCGCGCACACCGCGACGGCGCGGCGCATCACGCCGTCGGGAGCCGCCGGCACAGCACGTCGAGGCCGCCCGCCTGCTGGCGGAACCCGAGCGAGTGGTACAGCGCGAGAGCGCCGTCGTTGTCAGGTTGCGTGTTCACGAGCACTCGCGCCGCGTCGCGTCGGACGAGCCACTGCAGGCCGTCGAGCACGAGGGCGCGGGCCACGCCCCGGCGCTGTACGGACGGGTCGACGGCGAGTCGCTGCAGGTAGCCGTGCCGCCCGGCCCGGCCGGTCACCGCGTACCCGACGAGGTCACCACCGTCGCGTTGCGCCGCGACGCGAAACCGCGCCGCAGGCGTGGCGTTGATCGCCTCCTCGAGGCCGCTGTCGTCGAGGCGCCAGAACTCGCGGAACGCGGCGTGGTCGACGTCGAGGACGACCGGCCGGTCGCTCTTGCGGGCGCGTCGGAGTCGCACCCCGTCGACGGTCGGGACGTCGGGGACGTCGAGCAGGTCGTGCGCGAGCAGGACCAGGTGCTCGCGGACCTCGAAGCCGGCAGCGAGGAACCCGCGCTGCTCGGCGGGCGACAGGGCGCCGGTGATCACCTCGCCGTAGCCGCGCTCGGCGAGCGACTTCAGGCAGCGGTCGAGGAACGACGGTGACGGCGCCGGTGAACCGGGCACCGGCGCGAGGTACGCGATGCCGTTGCGCCCGCGCCACGTGCCCGTCCGGACCCGTTCGGACCCCCACTCCAACACATCCAAGGCGGCGGACACAGCGCGCCGATCGTAGGAGCGACTGGTCCCCGTACGCTGACGGGCGTGCACGCGTTGCTCGTGACCCACGCCCGGTACTTCGACCACGAGACCGGTCACGGGCATCCCGAGCGGCCGGCGCGGCTCGAGGCCGTGCTCGCCGGCGTCCGGTCGGCGGACGTCGACGGGGCCCTCACGGACGTCGAGGCGCGTGCGGCCACCCGCGAGGAACTCGAGCGGGTGCACCCCGCCCGCTACCTCGACGCCATGCAGCGGTTCTGCGAGGCCGGCGGCGGGGCGATCGACGCCGACACCCACGCCGGACCCGACTCGTGGACCGCGGCCGTACTCGCCGCCGGCGCCGGCCTCGAGGCGATCGACCGGCTCGACCGGGGTGAGGCCGATGCCGCGTTCTGTGCGGTGCGGCCGCCCGGTCACCACGCGACGCCCACACGGGCGATGGGTTTCTGCCTGCTGAACAACATCGCG
>DASSOZ010000155.1:0-4794 GCA_035700105.1 Acidimicrobiales bacterium | reverse complement strand
CCCCCCCCCCCCCCCCCGCCCCCACGACTCCGCACCGGTAGGATCGAACGCCATGCCCGAGCGGCTCAGCGCGGAGACACAGCCTCAGCGGCCGGACGTCATGGAGCAGGTCGTCAACCTGTGCAAACGGCGGGGATTCGTCTTCCCGTCGGCCGAGATCTACGGCGGCTTCCGGTCCACCTACGACTACGGGCCGCTCGGCGTGCTCATGCTCCGCAACGTGAAGGACGCGTGGTGGCGCTCGATGGTGCAGTTGCGTGACGACGTCGTCGGTCTCGACGCCGCCATCCTCGGCCCGCCGGCGATCTGGGAGGCGTCCGGCCACCTGAAGAACTTCACGGACCCGCTCGTCGACTGCCGAAACTGCAAGGAGCGGTTCCGTCTCGACAAGCTCGACGACCCGCACACGTGCCCGAACTGCGGCGCGAAGGACAGCTTCACCGAGGCCCGCCAGTTCAACCTGATGTTCAAGACCCACGCCGGCCCGGTGGAGAACGAGGGCGCCGTCGCGTATCTCCGGCCCGAGACGGCGCAGGGGATGTTCGTCAACTTCCTGAACGTGCTGCAGACGACGCGCAAGAAGCCGCCGTTCGGCATCGCCCAGGTCGGCAAGTCGTTCCGCAACGAGATCACGCCGCAGAACTTCGTGTTCCGCACGCGTGAGTTCGAGCAGATGGAGATGGAGTACTTCGTACCGCCCGGCGACGCCCAGCGCTGGTACGAGTTCTGGTGCGAGGAGCGGTTCCGCTGGTACATCGACCTCGGCATCCCCGAGGACGACCTGCGCCTGCGGGCGCACGACCCCGACGAGCTCAGCCACTACTCGTCGGGCACGAGCGACGTCGAGTTCAGGTTCCCGTGGGGGTGGGACGAGCTCGAGGGCATCGCCAACCGCGGCGACTACGACCTCACCCAGCACGCGACGTTCTCCGGCGAGAAGCTCGAGTACTTCGACCAGGCATCGGGTGAGAGGTACGTGCCGCACGTCGTCGAGCCGGCGGCGGGCGCGACCCGCACGATGATGGCGTTCCTCATCGCCGCGTACCGCGAGGACGAGGTCAATGGTGAGGCGCGGACGCTGCTCGCGCTGCACCCGCGGCTCGCGCCGTACAAGGTGGCGGTGCTGCCGCTGTCCAAGAAGGAAACGCTCACGCCGGTGGCGCGTGAGGTCCTCGCCGCGCTGCAGCCGCACTGGATGGTCGACTACGACGAGACGCAGTCGATCGGCCGTCGCTACCGGCGCCAGGACGAGATCGGCACGCCGTACTGCGTGACCGTCGACTTCGAGTCGCTCGACGACAAGGCCGTCACCGTCCGCGACCGCGACACGCTCGCCCAGGACCGGGTGCCGATCGACGGTCTCGTCGACCACCTCCGGGAGAAGTTGGGAATCTGAGCGACGTCGACGCGGCCAGGGCGTGGCTGGCCGAGGACCCCGACCCCGACACCCGCGCCGAGGTGCAGTCGCTACTCGACGCCGGTGACGCGGCGGGGCTGGCGTCCCGCTTCGGCGCCCGGTTGCAGTTCGGCACTGCAGGGCTGCGGGGCGAGCTCGGCGCCGGTCCCAACCGCATGAACCGCGCGCTCGTGCGGCGGGCGGCCGCGGGGCTGGCGGCGTATCTCCGGGCGCGTGGCGGCCGGCGTGTCGTCATCGGCTACGACGCCCGGCACAAGTCGCGCGAGTTCGCGCTCGACTCGGCGGCGGTGTTCGCCGGCGCCGGCCTCGACGCGCTCTTGCTGCCCGACCACCTTCCGACACCGGTCCTCGCGTTCGCCGTCGCGCACCTGGGGGCCGACGCCGGCGTCATGGTGACCGCGTCGCACAACCCGCCGCGTGACAACGGGTACAAGGTGTACCTCGGCGACGGCGCGCAGATCGTGCCGCCCGCCGACGCCGACATCTCGGCCGCCATCGACGCCGTCGGTCCGCTGGCCGACGTGCCGCTGCGCGACGCGTTCACGACGCTCGGCGGCGAGGTGCTCGAGGCGTACCTCGACGCCGCGACCGCGCTCGTCCCCGACGGGCCCCGCGACATCCGCATCGTCTACACGCCGATGCACGGCGTCGGACGAGACGTCGCGGTCGAGCTGCTTCGACGTACGGGCTTCACCGACGTGCACGTCGTCGAGCAGCAGGCCGAGCCCGATCCCGACTTCCCGACGGTCGCGTTCCCGAACCCCGAGGAGCCGGGCGCGATGGACCTGTCGCTGGCGCTGGCGCGCGACGTCGGTGCCGACGTCGTGCTCGCCAACGACCCGGACGCCGACCGCCTCGCGGTCGCGGTCGACGGGGCGCGCCTGACGGGCGACCAGGTCGGCTGCCTGTTGGCCGATCACCTGCTCGCCCAGCCCTCCGGCGACTCGCGTGACCCGCTGGTCGTGTGCTCGCTCGTGTCGTCGACGCTCCTCGGGCGGATCGCGTCGGCGCACGGCGCCCACTACGAACGCACACTCACCGGGTTCAAGTGGATCGTGCGCCCGGCGTTCGCCCATCCGGAGTGGCGCTTCGTCATGGGCTACGAGGAGGCGCTCGGCTACTCGGTCGGCGAGCTCGTGCGCGACAAGGACGGCCTCACCGCGGCCGTCGCGTTCGCCGATCTCACCGCCCGGCTGAAGTCGTCCGGCGCGACCGTGCGCGACGCGCTCGCCGCGTTCGACGCGCGCTACGGCGCCTACCGCACCGCGCAGCGGTCGTTCCGCATCCCGGCCGACGCGCAACAGACCGTCATGGCGCGCGCCCGCACCCTGCCCGGTGCGACCGACCTGCGACCGGAGGCGGACGTCGTCGTGGTCGAGGGTGACGGCCGGCGCGTCGTCGTCCGCCCGAGCGGCACGGAGCCCAAGCTCAAGGTGTACCTCGAGACGATCGACGGTGACCTCGACGCGCTCGAGTCCGAGACGCGCGCCGCGCTAGAGCTCGGTTAGCACCCGCTCGAGCTCGGAGGTCGCCGACTCCCACTCGGCCATGGCGTCGGCGGCGGCCTGCTTCGCCGTGTCGTGGCGGGCGACGAGGTCCTTCACCTTGTCGCTGTCGTCGTAGACGGAGGGGTCGGCGAGCTGGCGCTGGAGGTCGGCGACGTCGTGCTCGGCGCGTTCCCACCGCTTCTCGGCCGACTCCACCCGCCGTCGCAGGTCCTTCGTCGCCGCGTGCCGCCGGTTCCGCGCCTCGGCCTCGACCCGCTTCTGCGACGTGCTCCGCCCGCTTTCGGTGACTTTGGTATGGCCTGGCGACCCCAAGTCACCGAAAGCGGCGGGAGCGGGTGATCCCGGGGCCAGCACTCGTTCGTCGACGCCGGGGTGCCACCGGGCGCGGCCGTCGCGGACGTCGACGAGGGCGGTGGCCACCTCGCGGATCAGGTAGCGGTCGTGGGTGACGAGCAGCACCGTGCCCGGATAGGCGCGCAGCGCGTCCTCGAGGATGTCGCAGCTGGGGAGGTCGAGGTGGTTCGTCGGCTCGTCGAGCACGAGCAGGTTCACCGGCTCGACCATCAGCCGGGCGAGCGCGAGGCGGGTCCGCTCGCCGCCCGAGAGCTCGCCGACGAGGCGGTCGGCGGCGTCGCCGGGGAAGCCGAACGAGCCGAGCAGCGTCCGCAGGTTCTTGGCGGCCGCGGCGGCGGACGCGCCGACCGCCGCCTTGAACTCCTCGAACACCGTGCGGGCCGGGTCGAGGGTGTCCGCCTGATGCTGCGCAAACGCCGCGACCTGCACGTTCGAGCCGATCGTCACCTCACCGGCCATCGGCGCCAGCTCGCCGAGCAGCAGCCGCAGCAGCGTCGTCTTGCCCGCGCCGTTCGGTCCGACGAGCGCGACCCGCTCGCCCCGCTCGACGACGAGCTCGACGTCGCGCAGCACGATCTCGTCGTCGTACCCGCCGCTCACACCGTGGAGCTCGGCGACGACGCGCGACGACCGCGGCGGCTCGGGGAACCGGAAGCGGGCGCGCACCTCCTTCAGGTCGGGCACCTCGATGTGGTCGAGTCGCTCGAGCGCCTTGACCCGGCTCTGCACCTGCCGCGCCTTGGTCGCCTTGTAGCGGAACCGCTCGATGAACTGCTCGGCGTGCGCGATCTGGCGCGCCTGGTTGGCGGCCGCCGCCCGGATCGACGCCAGCCGCTCCTCGCGCTCGACGACGAACTCGGCGAACCCGCCGACGTACTCGCTCACCCGCCCGCCGGCGAGCTCGAGCACGCGGTTGGCGACGGCGTCGATGAAGTCGCGGTCATGGCTGACGAACAACACGGCACCGGTCCACGCCGCGAGCTGCTCCTCGAGCCAGCCGACGCTGTCGACGTCGAGGTGGTTGGTCGGCTCGTCGAGGACGAGGACATCCGGCCTGCCGACGAGCAGACGGGCGAGCTCGACGCGCATGCGCCACCCACCCGACAGCTCGCGCACCGGACGGTCGGCGTCGCTCGACGAGAACCCGAGGCCGGCGAGCACCCGCTGCGCCTCGGCCTCGAGCGCGTACCCGCCGAGCTGTTCGAAGCGGCTCTGCGCCTCGCCGTACGCCGTCAGCGCGCGGTCGTGCGCCGCGCCCGACGCGGGTGTCGTCGCCAGCTCGTGCTGCAGACGGTGGAGGTCGCGGGCCAGCGCGGCGACGTGCTCGGCTCCCTCCATCGCCGTCTCCAGCACGGTGCCCGAGGGGACGTCGAGGCGCTCCTGCGGCAGGTACCCGACGCGGAGCTCCTTCGGCTTGTGCACCTCGCCCGCGTCCGCGACACCGTGGCCGACGACGATCTCGAGCAGCGTCGTCTTCCCCGTCCCGTTGCCGCCGACGAGCGCGACCCGGCGTCC
>DASSOZ010000154.1:0-10107 GCA_035700105.1 Acidimicrobiales bacterium | reverse complement strand
GTTGATGGTGAGCAACGGCGAGGTCTCGGTGAGGCCGTAGATCTGGATGAACTCCCAACCGAGCTCGGTCTCGACCCGCTCGATCGTGCGCGTCGGCGGTGGCGCGCCGGCGACGACGATGCGCGTGCGGCCCCGGCCGGGGATCTCGCCCGACCACTCCTGTGCGGCGTCGAGCACGGTGTTCACGACGGCGGGCGCGCCGCACAGCAGCGTGACGCCGTAGCGGTCGACACGACGCAGGATCTCCGCGCCGTCCACCTTGCGGAGCACGACGTTCTTCACCCCGAGGCCGACAGTCGCGTACGGCATACCCCAGCCGTTGCAGTGGAACATCGGCAGCGTGTGTAGATAGGTGTCGCGGTCCGACACGGTCGTGTGCCAACCGAACGTCGTGGAGTTCACCCACAGGTTGCGGTGCGTGAGCTGCACGCCCTTCGGCCGCGCCGTCGTGCCCGACGTGTAGTTGATCGACGCGGTCGCGTCCTCGTCACCGGACCACGGTTCGGGCGACGCGTCGGACTCGGCGAACAGCTCGACATCGTCGGCCGAGCCGTCGAGCACGATCTTCACCTTGGCGTCGACACCGGCGAGCGCGTCCGCCTGCTCCGGGTCGACGAGCAGCACCGTCGCGCCTGAGTGGTCGACGATGTACGACACCTCCTCGGCGGTCAGCCGGAAGTTGATCGGCACGAGCACGCGACCCCAACCCGACACGCCGAAGAACGCGGTGAGGAACCGGGCCGAGTTCGGCGACACGATCGCCACCCGATCGCCCGCGCCCACACCCAGCGACGACCCGAGGACCGACGCCATGTTCCGCGCCCGCCGGGCCAGCGATCCGTACGTCACCCGGCCCAGCGACGCCGGCCCACCGGAGGCCGCCGGTTCGTCCACCACCGCGACCCGGTCGGGGAACACGAGTGCAGCACGGTCGAGGAAGTCACCGACGGTCAGCGGTACGCGCATGCAGCGAAAGCTACGACGCGAACGAGGGGACCCGCACGGGTCCCCTCGTCAGCTCGGGGGCAGGGACTCGAACCCCGAATAACAGGGCCAGAACCTGTCGTGTTGCCGATTACACCACCCCCGAAGGAGCTTCCAGACTACCCGGAACGCACGACGGCCCGGTCCACTCGCATCAGCCGCCGGTAGCCGATCAACCGTCCGACGCCGACCGCCGCGGTCTCCTTCACCATCTGCTTGAGCTCGACGGTGCCGTGGATCGGGCTCGTGCGCGTGGGCGACACGTGCGCGTCGAGCCCGAGCTCGTCGGCCATCCCGTTGATCCGCAACGAGTGGAACGGGTCGGACACGAGCAACACCTTCGACACGCCGCGCTGACGCAGGAAGTTCGCGGCGGCGGCGAGCGAGTCCCACGAGTTGCGCCCGCGCACCTCGCGCAGGATCGCCTCGTCGGGGACACCCTTCGACAGCAGGTACTCCGCCGACGCCGTCGCCTCGGTGAACCGGTCGCCGGGCTGCTTGCCGCCCGTGACGACGATCGTCGGGGCCAGCTTCCGGCGCCACAGGTCGGCGGCGTGGTCGAGCCGCGCCCGCAGCACCGCCGACGGCCGCCCGTTGTACTGCGCGGCGCCGAACACGACGATGGCCTGCGCCTTCTGCGCGTGATCGGTCCGACCGGCGAGCCACACCTGCACGAAGGTCGCCCCGAAGTACAGGACGACGAGCGCGACGAGCGCGCCGACGATCCGGATCGCCCACCGGAGGGGCGACAGCATCACGCCGCACCCCCGGCCGCTTTCGGTGAGAACGGGGTGCCATAGCGGGCCGAACTCACCGAAAGCACCATGGGGGTGGTCAGGGCAACCGGGCCAGCGCGGCCGTCAGCCGCTCGAGCGTGACGTCGCGGCCGAGGACCTCGAGGGACTCGAAGAGGGGCGGGCCGACGGTCCGCCCGGTGACGGCGACCCGCACGGGCGCCTGCGCCTTCCCGAGCTTGGCGTCCAGCGACTCGCCCACCGCCAGCGTGGCGTCGTGCAGCGCCGACGACGTCCAGTGCTCCAACGCCGCGAACGCTTCGACGCAACCGGTCAGCATCGGGCGGGCGAGGTCGACGCGGCGCACCATCACCTTGTCCCACGCGGCGTCGTCGAACGCCGGTGACTCGAGGAACACGAAGTCGACCATGGCCGGCACCTCGGACAGCACCGTCACCCGCTCCTGCACGAGCGGCGCCAGCGTCTCGAACTTGGCGATGTCGAAGCGCTCCGGCGGCCAGGGCGCGTCGGTCTCCAACCACGGCAGCGACTGGCGGACGAACGTGGCGGTGGGGAGCGCACGCACGTACTCGCCGTTGAAGTGGTCGAGCTTCTTCACGTCGAACGCGGCCGACGACTTCGTCACGTCCTCGAGCCGGAACAGGTCGACGACCTCCGACATCGGCCGGATCTCCACGCCGTCGGGCGGACCCCACCCGAGCGTCACCAGGTAGTTCGCCATCGCCTCCGGCAGGTAGCCGCGGTCGCGGTAGCCCTCGAGGGCGACGTCGTCGCGCCGCTTCGACAACTTCTGCCGCTTCTCGTTGACGATGACGGGCAGGTGGGCGAACACCGGCTGGTCGAACATGCCGAGCGCCTGGCGCAGGAGCAGGTACTTCGGCGTGCCGTTGACGTGCTCCTCGCCCCGCACGACGTGCGTGATCGCCATGTCGACGTCGTCGACGGCGTTGGCCAGCAGGAACATCGGCACGCCGTTGGACCGCTGGACGATGAAGTCCTCGAGCGTGTCGTTCCGGAACACGACGTCGCCGCGGATCAGGTCTGTGAACGACGTCTCGCCCTCGTCCGGCGTGCGGAACCGCAGCGCCCGCCCCTCGCCCGGCCCGAGCCCGCGGTCACGGCAGAACCCGTCGTACCCCGGTTTCCCGCCCCGCTCTGCCGCACGCCGCTGGACGTCCTCGGTCGTGCAGTCGCACCAGTACGTCAGCCCGGCGTCGCCGAGCCGGGCGAGCGCGTCGGCGTACAGCTCGGCGCGGGCCGACTGGCGCACGGGCGGCTCGTCCCAGTCCATCCCGAGCCACCGCAGGGCGACCTGAAGCCCCTCGACCCACTCCTCACGGTTGCGCTCGGTGTCGGTGTCCTCGATGCGCAACAGGAACTGGCCGCCCATCTGGCGCGCGGGAATCCAGTTGAACAGCGCGGAGCGCGCACCGCCGACGTGCAGGAAGCCGGTGGGCGAGGGCGCGAAGCGGAAGCGGGGGACGCCGGTCAAGCAGCCGTCAGGCTACGAGCAGCGAGCGCCAGTCGGACGACGCCGCCGTCGCGGTCACGTCCGCCGGCGTCATGCGCAGCGTCGACTCGGCGACGCAGTCGACGATCGCCCGCTGGTCCCAGTAGTCGTGCGCCGCCGCCTGGAACACGCGCTGGCGCGTCGCCGCGAGCTCGGCAGGCGGCGACGGGGTGAGGTAGCCCCAGAGGCCGAACGCGACCTCGAGATCCCACACGACCGGCGCCCGCCCGAACATCGACGCACGTCGCATCGCGACGCCGACGCATCCCGCCTCGACGTCGTGCCACGACTCCCCCGGCTGCAGGTGGACGCGGTCGCGGAAGCGCGCCGCCAGCCGCAGGGCGTACCCGAGGTCGGGACCGGGGTTGCCCATGCGCGGCCCCTCGGGCTGGCGGGCGATCGTCTGCACGAAGTCACCGGGACGGCCCAGGCGCCACCGGTCGGCCGGCGGCATCTGCGTGGCGCGCCGGGGCCGGTCCTGCGGCGCGACGGGGACGTACTCGGGGGCAGCCATCAGGAACCCGGGTCTACCCGGCGTCCCCCGCGTGCAGCAACCCGTACACGACCGAGTCGGCCAGCGCCTCCCACGACGCCTCGATGATGTTCTCGGACACGCCGATCGTCGTCCAGGTGCGCTCGCCGTCGGTCGAGTCGATGAGCACCCGCGTCACCGCGCCGGTGCCCTTCTGCGTGTCGAGGACGCGCACCTTGTAGTCCGTGAGGTGCAGTCGGGAGAGCGACGGGTAGCGACGACCGATCGCGCTGCGCAGCGCGGCGTCGAGCGCGTTGACGGGGCCGTTGCCCTCGGCGACGGCGACGACGCGCTCGCCGCCGACGTGCACCTTGATCGTCGCCTCGACCGAGAACCCGCGCCCACCGCCGCGCTCCTCGGTGATGACGCGGAACGACTCGAGCTCGAAGAAGTCGTGGTCCCAACCGGTCGCCCGCCGCAGCAGCAGCTCGAGCGAGCCGTCGGCCGCCTCGAAGTGGTACCCCTCGTGCTCGAGCCGCTTGAGCTCGTCGACCACCGACCCGAGCGCGGCGCCACCCAGCTCCAGGCCGAGCTCCTTCGCCTTCAGCTCGAGCGTCGAGCGCCCGGCCAGCTCGCTGACCACGAAGCGGGTGCCGTTGCCCACGACCTCGGGGTCGACGTGCTCGTAGGCGTCCTTCTTCCGGGCGATGGCCGACGTGTGCAGCCCGGCCTTGTGCGCGAACGCCGACGCGCCGACGTACGGCGCCTGCGGGTTGAGCGGCATGTTGACGAGCTCGGCGATGTGGTGGCTGACGCCGGTCAGCCGGTCGAGCCGGTCGCGCGGGATCGTCTCGATCCCCATCTTCAGCGTGAGGTTGGGGATGATCGTCGTCAGGTTGGCGTTCCCGGTGCGCTCGCCGTACCCGTTGATCGTCCCCTGCACCTGCCCCGCGCCGGCGACGACGGCGGCGAGCGAGTTGGCGACGCCCAGGCCCCCGTCGTCGTGCACGTGCACACCGATGCGCACGTCGCCACCGAGGTACTCGCGCACCGCCGTCACCGCGCCCATCACCTCGTGCGGCAGCGAGCCGCCGTTCGTGTCGCACAGCACGAGCGTCTCCGCGCCGGCCTGCGCGGCCGCCTCGAGCACGCGCAGCGAGAACTCGGCGTTGTGCTTGTAGCCGTCGAAGAAGTGCTCGGCGTCGAGCAGCACCCGCCGGCCCGAGCGCCGCAGGAACTCGACGGACTCGGCGACCATCGCCACGCCCTCGTCGAGCGTCGTCCGCAGCGCGTCGGTGACGTGGTAGTCCCAGCACTTGCCGACGATGCACACCGTCGACGTGTCGGCCTCGACGAGGTGGCGCAGCGTGTCGTCGACGTCGACCTTGCCGAGCGGGCGGCGGGTCGACCCGAACGCGACCAGTGTGCTCGTCGACATCTTCAGCTCCGACCGCGCCCGCTGGAAGAACTCGTCGTCCTTCGGGTTGGCACCGGGCCAGCCGCCCTCGACGAAGTGCACGCCGAGGAAGTCGAGCTGCTCGGCGATGCGGAGCTTGTCGTCGACGGTGAGGCTGATCCCCTCGAGCTGCGACCCGTCGCGCAGCGTCGTGTCGAAGATCTCGACCGCCTTCGGCGCTACGCCGTCAGGGGTGGACATGCTCCACCCACTCCTTGTAACGGTCCACCTGGCCGCGGACCGCCTTGTGGTACTCGTCGGCGATCGCGCGCGTCATCGGGCCGGGGCACGGGATGGCGCGGTCGTCGACCGAGTTCACCGCCGACACCTCCGCGGCGGTGCCGCACACGAACAGCTCCTCGCACACGTAGAGATCGCTGCGGGCGAGGTCGCCGACGCGGTACTCGAAGCCGAGGTCCTTGGCGATCGTCATCACCGAGTGCTGCGTGATGCCCTCGAGCGCGCCGGCCGACAGCGGCGGGGTGACGAGCACGCCGTCGCGGGCGCAGAAGATGTTCTCACCGGTGCACTCGCTGACGAAGCCCTGCGGGTTGAGCATGATCGCCTCGTCGTAACCGGCGTTGAGCGCCTCGACCTTGGCGAGCGACGAGTTGACGTAGTTGCCCGTCGTCTTCGCTGCCGGCGGCATCGTGTTGTGGTTGTGGCGCGTCCACGACGAGATCTTCATGCGCACGCCCTTCGTGACCGCGTCGTCGCCGAGGTACGCGCCCCACGGCCAGCACGCGATCGACACGTCGACCGAGCACGGCAGCGTGTTGAGCCCCATCTCGCCGTACCCGTAGTACGCGATCGGGCGGATGTAGCAGGAGTCGAGGCCGGTCGACCGCACGGTCTCCTTCGTCGCCTCGATGAGCTCCTCCACCGTGTAGGGGAGCTCCATCCCCATGATCTTCGCCGAGTTGGCGAGGCGGTTGATGTGGTCGGTGAGGCGGAACACGGCCGCCCCGCGGTCGGTCTCGTAGGCGCGGATGCCCTCGAAGACGCCCATGCCGTAGTGGAGCGAGTGCGTGAGGATGTGGATCTTCGCGTCCTCCCACGCCACCAGCTCGCCGTTCATCCAGATCTTCTCGGTCGGGGTGATGGGCATTCGTCAGACCCTTTCTGCGATCGCGTCGCCGATCTCGGTCGTCGAGCCGGTCACGTCGCCGGCCGCTTCCACTGCCTTGCGAACTCGGGAGGCCGCGTCGGCCTCGCCGAGGAAGTCGAGCATCATCGCCGCCGAGACCACCGCCGCGGTGGGGTCCGCCTTCCCCGTGCCGGCGATGTCCGGGGCCGACCCGTGTACCGGCTCGAACAGCGACGGGCCGGTGCGGGCCGGGTTGAGGTTCGCCGACGCCGCCTTGCCGATCCCGCCGGCGATCGCGCCACCGAGGTCGGTGAGGATGTCGCCGAACAGGTTGTCGGTGACGATCACGTCGTAGCGCTCGGGGTCCTGCACGAAGTAGATGCAGGCGGCGTCGACGTGGTTGTACGCGGTCGAGATGTCGCCGTACTCGGCCGCGACCTCGTTGAACGTGCGCTCCCACAGGTCCCCGGCGAATGTCAGCACGTTCGTCTTGTGCACGAGCGTGAGGTGCTTCCGCTCCCGGCTGCGGGCGAGGTCGAACGCGAACCGCACGGCCCGCTCGACGCCCATGCGCGTGTTGACGCTCCCCTGCGTCGCGATCTCGTGCGGCGTGCCCTTGCGCAGGAAGCCGCCCTCACCGGCGTAGGTGCCCTCGGTGTTCTCGCGCACGACGAGGAAGTCGACGTCGCGCGGACCGCCGCTGAACGGGCGCAGGTTGATGTAGAGGTCGAGCTCGAAGCGCGCCTTGAGCAGGAGGCCGCGTTCGATGACGCCGGGAGGCACGCCGGGTGTGCCGACGGCGCCGAGGAGGATGGCGTCGTAGCCACGCAGCTCCGAGAGCGTCTCGTCCGGGAGGACGGTGCCGTCGCGCAGGTAGCGGCTGCCGCCGAGGTCGAAGTCCGTCGTCTCGACGTCGACGCCGGTGGCGCGCACGACCTTCAGCGCCTCGGCCACCACCTCGGGGCCGATGCCGTCTCCTCCGATGACTGCGATGCGGTGCAACTCTGCTGCGCTCCTGGAAAAGAAAAACCGCCCCGATGGGGCGGTTGCGCGCACGCCGGAACGCCCCCGTGCGGGGCGGCGTGCGCTACGGAATGACGATTACCTCGGACGTGTGGGTCACGGTGCCGCCGATTGTAGAGCGCTGGTCAAGTTCCCGCACGCCCGTCCTATCCTTCCGGGATGACCGAGACGCACCTGTCGCAGGCTGCCTACGACCGTCTCAAGACGGAGCTCGACGACCTCACCACCCGGGGCCGTACGCAGATCGCCCAGCAGATCGAGCGCGCCCGCGAACTCGGTGACCTGTCCGAGAACGGCGACTACCACGCCGCCAAGGACGAGCAGGGGAAGATGGAGGCGCGCATCCGCCAGATCGAGGCGCTGCTGAAGTCGGCCAAGATCACCGAGGCTCCCGACGACGCCGGGCACGTGCATCCCGGCTCGGTCGTGACGATCCGCTACGAGGGCGACGACGACACCGAGACGTACCTGCTCGGCTCGATCGAGGAGCGTCACAGCGACCACGAGGTCATGTCGGCCAACTCGCCGCTCGGCTCGGCGATCGTCGGCAAGGCTGCGGGTGACGTCGTCGAGTACGAGACGCCGACCGGCGCCCGCCTGAAGGTCGAGATCGTCTCGGTGGGCGCGTAGGCGCGGACGATCGGCGATGGGCAGCGTCGTCACCGTCGTGCTGGTGTTCACGCTGATGGCGGTCGTGTTCGTCGCGTGCTGCGCGGCGGCCGGCGTGCACATGCTCCGCGTCCGCAACCGCGTCGTGCCCGAGGTGCGGTCGGCGGCGCCGGTGGCGTGGCTGTGGTCGACACGCACCCCGGCCCGGCTCCACCGCCGGCTACGGCGCAGCGTCCTCGGCTGCCGGTTGGCGCTCGACGGCGCGTTCGTCGACCTCGCACACGAGGTCGAGGAGCGGGCGGTGGTGCTCGACCGCGAGCTCGTCGCCGCCGGGCGGGCGCGACTGCCGGGTCGGGCGCGGATCGTGCGCGACCTGCGCGACGAGGTCGAGCAGGTCGAGGGCCTCAACCAGCGGCTGGTCTCGATGGCGCGGACGAGCCGCTCCCACACCGACCTTTCCGCGGTGCGAGAGCGGCTCGATGCGCTCGATGCGGCGCTGCGGGAGCTCGAGGCCCCGCCGACTGCTACTGCTTGACCAGCTGGACGTCGAGCTCCAGCTTCACCTTCTTCGAGACCAGCCAGCCGCCGGTCTCGAGGGCGACGTTCCAGTTGAGGCCCCAGTCCTCGCGGTCGATCTCGGTCGAGGCCGAGAACGCCGCCCGCTGGCCACCCCACGGGTCGCCCGTGAGGCCCTCGAACTCGACGTCGAGCGTGACCGGCTTGGTGACGCCCTTGATCGTGAGGTCACCGTCGAGCTGCCAGTCCCGACCCTTCACGTGGCGGACACCGGTGCTGCGGAACGTGATCTCCGGGAAGCTCTCGACGTCGAAGAAGTCCGGGGACTTCAGGTGCGCGTCGCGATCCGCGCTGCGGGTGTCGATGCTGGCGGTCTTCAGGGTCGCCTCGACGGTGGTGTCCTCGGGGCGCTCCCCGACGACGACCGTGCCCTCGAGGTCGGTGAAGCTGCCGCGCACCTTGGTGACCATCAGGTGACGGGCGACGAAGCCGGCGGTGGTGTGGCCGGGGTCGACCGTCCAGGTGCCGGCGGCGGGAAGGGTCTCACGGCTCGTTTCGGTTGCGATGCTCATTGCGTCCTCCTCAGTAGTTGCGAGCGCAACCTACTCAACTATTGTTGACTGTGCAACTATTCCCGGTATCCTGGACGTATGGCCAAGACGCTCGAGGAGCTGGTCGACGACGACCGCATCACCGTCGTCGGGCTGCTGGCCGAGGCGAACGCCGCCCTCGGCTGCCACTTCGAGCGCGAGCTGTCGGGCGTCGGGCTCCCGCTGTCGTGGTTCGAGGTGCTCGTACGCCTCGGCCGGACGCCGGGCGGCCGGCTGCGCATGTCGGACCTCGCCCATGCCGTCGCGCTGACGACCAGCGGGACGACCCGGTTGGTCGATCGCATCGAGGCCGCCGGGCTGATCGAGCGCCAGTCGTGCGCGACCGACCGGCGCGTGGCGTACGCGGCGTTGACCGAGGCCGGGCGCAAGGTCCTGAAGCGGGCGGCGCCCGTGCACGTCGAGAGCATCCAGCGTCACGTGATCGACACGCTCTCGGCGGACGAGGTGCGTGACCTCGAGCGGCTGCTGCGCAAGCTCCGCGACGCGAACCAGCAGTCGGCGTAGCGTTTCCCGTGTGAGCGACACGTTTGCGGCGCCGTCCCTGCCGCCCGGTCGGACGCTCGACCTGCCGGGCCGGGGACGCACGTTCATTCGCGAGGTCGCCGGTCCGCCCGGAGCGCCGACGCTGCTGCTCCTGCACGGCCTGGGCGCCACGGCCGACCTGAACTGGTTCACCGCGTACAGCGCGCTCGGGCGTCACTTCCACGTCGTGGCCATGGACCACCGCGGCCACGGCCGCGGCATCCGCAGCCGCACCCGCTTCCGTCTCGCCGACTGCGCCGACGACGCCGCCGCCGTGTGCGACGCGCTCGGCATCTCGTCGGTGGTCGCCGTCGGCTACTCGATGGGCGGGCCGATCTCGCAGCTGCTGTGGCAACGCCACCGCTCGCTCGTCAGCGGGCTCGTGCTCTGCGCGACGTCACGGAACTTCGCCGGGCACCCCCGCGAGCAGGCGATGTTCATGACGATGCCGGTCGTGTCGGGCGCCGCCCGCCTCGTACCCGGCAACGTGTGGCGCCGCGTCGGCGATCGCACCGTCGGGCGGCGCGTCGACGGCCAGCCGTTCGGCGCGTGGGCGGCGTCG
>DASSOZ010000153.1:0-10163 GCA_035700105.1 Acidimicrobiales bacterium | reverse complement strand
CGACGCCACCTTCGAGAAGGTGCGGGCGTCGGGCGCCGAGGTGCTGCAGGAGCCCGTGTCGCAGCCGTGGGGCGCGCGGGACTGCGCGTTCCGCGACCCGTCGGGCAACCTCGTCCGCATCGCGCAGGCCTGACGCGCGAGCCCAGGCAGCTGCCAGGGACCGCGTCGCCGCGACCCGCCCGCTGTCCGGATCGGCGGCCCGCCGCGGCCGCGCTTCGATCACTGGTCGAGGGCGGGCGGGCCTGCTCTACGGTACGAAGTGTGACGACGCACACCGTGCCCCCGTGGGACCGAATCGTCGATGTCGTCGTAGAGCGGGCACGGGAGATCTGACGGTGACGCGAACGGTCGTCGTCACCGGTTCGGCGTCCGGCATGGGCGCCGCGACGAAAGCCCGCCTCGAGGCCGACGGTCAGCGCGTGATCGGCGTGGACGTCCGCGACGCGGACGTCGTCGCCGACCTCGGGACGCCGGACGGTCGCCACGCCGCGATCGCGGCGGTGACGGAGCAGAGCGGCGGCGCGATCGACGGGCTCGTCACGTGGGCCGGGCTCGCCGGTCTCACCGAGCGCCCCGGCGACGTGCTCGTGTCGGTGAACTACTTCGGCGCGGTCGCGATGCTCGACGGGCTGCGCCCGTTGCTGGCCGCCGGGAACGACGCGGCGGCCGTCGCCATCAGCTCGAACTCGACGGCGGTGCAGCCCGGCGTGCCGATGGCCGTGGTCGATGCGTGCCTCGCCGGTGACGAGGAGCGGGCACGCGCCGCCGCCAACGCCGCCACCTCGCTCGCCAGCTACCCGGCGACGAAGCTGGCGCTGGCGTGGTGGGTGCGGCGCAACGCGCCGACGGGGGCGTGGGCGGGCGCGGGCATCACCCTGAACGCGGTCGCACCGGGCGCCGTGCAGACGCCGCTGCTCGACGAGACCCGGCGCGATCCGACGGTCGGCACGCTCGTCGACGCGTTCCCGATCCCGATCGGACGGCGCGGCACTGCCGACGAGCTCGCTGCCTTCGTCCAGTTCCTGCTCGGCCCCGACGCCCGGTTCTTCTGCGGCTCGGTCGTGTTCGTCGACGGCGGCACCGACGCGCAGGCGCGGCCCGACGACTTCCCGGTGCCGATGTCGACGTCGTAGACGCGAGCTGTCACGGCAGGATCCGCCACCGTCCCACCGCCACGCGGGTCGCCGACCAGGTCGGCTCGACCATCAGCGTGTGCCACGACGCCGCGCACCCGTCGTCGATCGTGCTGCGCTGACGTCCCGAGGGTCTACCGCTTCTTCGCCTTCGCCGCCCGCTGCGACGTGTTGAGCTCGACGGCGGCACGCACGAGCGCCTTGAACGCGGTGGCGTCGACCTTCTCGCCCTCGTGGATGTCGATGGCCCGGCGGACGTTGCCGTCGAGGCTGGCGTTGAACAGCTTCTTCGGGTCCTCCAACGACGCGCCCTTGGCGAACGTCAGCTTCACGACCGCCTTGTAGACCTCGCCGGTGCAGATGATGCCGTCGTGCGACCACGTCGGCGTGCCCGGGCTCGACGCCTTGGCCCACTTCAGCTCCTCGACGACCTCGGGGTCCGCCGCCTTCACGAGCTCGCGCATCCGGCGCAGCGTCTCGCCCCGCCAGTCGCCGAGCGCGGCGATGCGCTCGTCGATGATCTCCGACGCCGACTGCTCCGCGGGCATGTCCGACAGTATCTACCGTGCGCGCGATGGACGAGACCCTGGATGCCGACGTCTGCGTCGTGGGCGCGGGCTACGCCGGGCTGGTCGCGGCGAGGCGGGTGGCGCGAGCCGGGCGATCGGTCGTCGTGCTCGAGGCACGCGACCGCGTCGGCGGTCGCGTGTGGACCGACACGTTGCCGAGCGGCGCGGTGGTCGACCGTGGCGCGGGCTGGCTCGGGCCCGGGCACTCGACGATGTTCGCGCTCGCAGCCGAGTACGGCATCGAGACGTACCGGACGCACGTCGCCGGGGCGCACCTCCTCCTGCACGGCGGCACCGTCCGGCGCTACACCGGCCTGATCCCCAAGATCAGCCCGCTGGCGGTGGCGGCGATCGCGTGGAACCAGTTCCGCATCGACCGGATGGCGCGGCGTGTGCCCGTCGACGCGCCGTGGGACGCACCGAAGGCGAGCGAGTGGGACCGCATGACACTCGCCGACTTCATGGCGAAGGTCCCGATCCGGAGCGCCGCCGGCCGGGACCTGTTCGACATGGCCGTGCGCGGGCTGTTCACCGGGCCGTTCGAGGAGACGTCGTTCCTGCACCTCCTCTTCCTCGTGCGGGCGCACGGCAGCATCAACACGCTCTTCTCGATCGAGGGTGGCGCCCAGGAGAACCTCGTCGACGGCGGTGCCGCGGGCATCGCCACGCGCATCGCCGCCGAGCTCGGTGACGCGGTGCGCCTCTCGGCGCCGGTCCGGGCGATCAGCGACGACGGCGACGGTGTGCTCGTGCGCGCCGACGGCGTGTCGGCGCGCGCCGCCCACGTCATCGTGACGATCCCGCCGGGCCTCGTCCCCGACATCGCGTTCACGCCGTCGCTGCCCGACGACCGCCTCGCCCTCTATCGGGCCGCCGTTGCCGGCCCCGAGTCGAAGACGCTCGTCGTCTACGACGAGCCGTTCTGGCGTGCCGACGGGTTCAGTGGCCAGGCGGCGGAACCCGGTTCGGCGTCGGAGGTCACGATCGACGCGTCTCCCCGCTCCGGGCGGCCGGGCGTCCTCGCGTCGTTCACGTTCGGCGCCGTCGCCGAGCGCGTCGACGCACTCGCCCCGGCCGATCGCCGCGCCGCGGTGCTGGACGCGCTCGTCCGCCGGTTCGGACCGAAGGCGGGCGACCCGGTCGACTACGTCGAGACGGCATGGTGGAAGCAGGACTGGACGCGGGGCTGCTCGATGGCGCACTTCCCACCTGGGTTGCTCACGACGCACGGCCACCTTCTGCGGGTGCCGTACGGCCGCGTCCACTGGGCGGGCACCGAGACGTCCACCGACCACCACGGCGCGATGGAAGGCGCGGTCCGATCGGGCGAACGGGCTGCGGCCGAGGTGCTCGGGCGGACGCGCGACGATTGACGCCGATGTCGGGCTCGGGGGGCGCGACGATCCCGTGCCCCGTCCTCGTCGGGCGCGCGGCCGAGATGGACGCGCTCGTCGCCGCGTTCGAGCGCGCTCGCGCCGGTCGCGGCGAAGTCGTCTACCTCACCGGGGAGGCCGGCATCGGCAAGTCGCGACTCGCGCACGAGCTCGTGGTCGTCGCCGAGGACGCCGGTGCCAGGGTGTTGCGCGGGCGCGCGGTACCGGGTTCGGGCGCGGCAGCGTTCCGCCCGTTGACCGAGGCGCTCGCACCGCTCGTCGTGTCAGCGGAGCCGACCGGCGAGCTCGCGCCATGGCTCCACGCGCTCGCCGCGATCGTCCCGACGGTGTCCGTGCGCACGCGCGTTGCCGACGTGACCGCGCCCGTTCGCGGCGAGGCGGTCATTCGCCTGCTCGCGTCCGCATGCGCTCCGAGCGGCGCGCTCGTCGTCCTCGAGGACCTCCACTGGGCCGATCCCGAGACCGTCGCCGTCGTCGAGCACCTCACGGACAACCTCGGCCGCGCGCCGGTGCTGTGCGTCGTGACGGTGCGAGACGACGAGCGGGGCGCCGCTCGCGAACTCGTCCGGCGTGTCGCCGCCGCGAGGAGCGCGCTCGTGCTGCCGCTCGGCCGGCTCAACGACGCGCAGGTGGGCGCCATGGTCTACAGCTGCGCGGGCGGGTCCGATCCCGGGGCGATCGCCCGCATCGTGTCCGTCGCCGAGGGCGTCCCGTTCCTCATCGAGGAGCTGCTCGTGTCGCCGGGTCTCCCGGCGTCGTTCGCGGCGACGGTGGAGTCGCGACTCGCCGCGCTCTCGGAGACCGACCGACGCGTGCTCGTCACCGCCGCCGCATTCGGCCGGGAATTCGACTGGCGCCTGCTCGCCGCCGCGTCGGGCGTGCCGCACGACGACGTCGTCGACGCGCTCGATCGCGGCGTCGACGCCCAGCTGCTTTCGGTGCACGGCGACGGCTTCCGCTTCCGACACGCGCTGACTGCCGACGCGGTGTTCCAGTCCGTCGCTCCACCGCGTCGCGACGCGCTCGCCTCCGCCGCGCTCGCCGTACTGGGCGACGCCGCCGCCGGCGACGTCGCCGCCCGCCTCGCCGAGCGTGCCGGGCAGCCCGAGCGCGCCGGTCGCCTCCACCTCGCCTTGGGGCAGGAAGCGCTCGACCGGGGTGCGTTGCACACCGCGCTCGTCGCCCTCGAGCGCGCTGCCGCGCTCCTACGCGAGGGCGGCGAGCGGGACACGGCGGACGAGCGGCTGGTCGACGTGCTCGCACTGATCGGGCGGGCGGACGACGCTGCCACCCTCGGCCGTCGGCTCGTCGCCCGCCTGCCCGGCGCTCGGGCCGCGGCCGTGCATCTGCGCGTCGCTGCGGCGGCGATCGCCACCACTCGCTGGGACGCGGCTCGCGAGCACCTCGCGGCGGCCGGCGCTCTTGTCGATGATCCCGCGCTCATGGCGGAGCTGACCGTTCGCGAAGCAGAGCTGGCGTACGAGACCGGCGACACGGCTCGCGCGAGCGCGTCGGCGCACGACGCGCTCACGGTCGCGATGCGCGAGAACCTTCCCGTCGTCGAGTGCGAGGCGCTGCAGATCCTCGGGCGCTGCGCCCGCCGTACGTCGCTGGACGACGCCGATGGCTGGTTCCGCCGCGCCCTCGAGGTCGCCGACCGGCACGACCTGCCGCTGTGGCGTCTTCGCTCCCTCCACGAGATCGGCACGATCGGGCTCCTCGACCGTTCCGACGTGTCCGCGCTCCTCGACGCGCAGCGGCTCGCCGAGTCGATCGGGGCGATGGGCACCGCCGCCGTGCTCGACATCGAGATCGCCGCCGGCTTCAACAGCGCGAACGAGCTGCGGGCGTCCGTCGAGCACGGCCTGCGCGCCGTCCAGCGCGGCAGCGAGCTCGGCATGGACGTCGTCGTCGCCTACGGCTGGCTGCACGTCTCGACCGGTAGGCGGATGATGGGTGACGGCCAGCGGGCCGACGAGGCGGCGACCGCGGCACGCGCCGCCGCGCCCGGAAACCGCGACGTCGAGGGGCTTCTCGTCGGCAGCGAGATGCTTGCCGCGCTGCTCGCTGGTGACCGTGCGGGCGCACTCGTACTGGCCGAGCGGTTCACCGACATGCTTCGCGGATCGACGACGGCGCCGCCGGCGCACCATCGCGCCGCGTTGCCGCTGTTGCTCGCGGTCGCAGGCCGCACCGCCGACGCCGAAGCCGCCCTCGCCGAGCTCGACGGCGCGGGCATCGGTGTGAACCGGGGTGCACGAGCGTGGCTGGCGCACGCGCGCGCCGTCCTCGCGGGTCCCAGCGATCCGGAGCGCGCCCGCGAGCTCGCGATTGCCGCGGACGCCGACCTCGTCGCGTTGCCGTTGTGGCGCGCGCTCGGGCGGCAGCTCGTCGCCGAGGCAGCGCGCGCCGCCGGGTGGGACGTTCCCGTCGAGTGGCGGCGGCCGTCGGCGGCACCGTCGGTCCCGGCAGCCTGGGCCGAACTCGGTGTCACACGGCGCGAGGCGGACGTGCTCGCGCTCGTCGTCGAGGGCCTGTCGAACCGCGAGATCGCCGACCGGCTGTACCTGTCCGTGCGCACGGTCGAGAAGCACGTCGAGTCGCTGTTGCGGAAGACGGCCACGCGGACCCGCACGCAACTCGCCCGGGTGGCGACTACGTAGCCGCGTGGGCGCCGATTACGTGATCCCGCCGATGTGCGCACCGACGACGAAGGCGGACGATCGCCGCCATGGGATCAGCACACATCCAGGGCCCGCTCTGGGGTGCCGCCGCCGACGATTGGGCCGAGCACCAGGAGCCGACGCAGGCCGCGCTCTACGAGGCGACGTTCGACGCGATCGGGCTCACGAACGGGACGCGCCTGCTCGACGTCGGGTGCGGCGCCGGGTACGCGCTCCAACTCGCAGCCAAACGGGGTGCAGATGTCGCCGGGTTCGACGCGTCGGCCGGCCTGCTCGAGGTCGCCCGCCGGCGACTGCCCGACAGCGACATCCGCCAGGGTGACGTCGAGCAGCTGCCGTACGGCGACGACACGTTCGACGCCGTGACCGCGTTCAACTCCGTCCAGTACGCGAGCGATCCGACGACGGCACTGCGTGCGATCAGGCGCGTCGCCCGCCCGGGCGCGCCGGTCGCCATCAGCACGTGGGGTGACCCCGCACGATGCGAGACGAGCGCGGTCCTCGGCGCGATGCGCTCGCTCATGCCCCCGCCACCGCCGGGTGCCGGCGGGCCGTTCGCGCTGTCCGCTCCGGGGGCGCTCGAGGCCCTCGCCGAGGCCGCCGGCCTCACCGCCGAGACGGCACTCGACGTCCCGACGCCGTTCGTCTACGTCGACGCCACGTCGGCACTGCGGGCGACTCTTGCGTCGGGACCGGCCCGCATCGCCATCGACCATGCCGGCGTCGACGGCGTGCGGGACGCGGTGTCGGCTGCGCTGGCACCGTTCACCGCGCCCGACGGCCACGTCAGGTTCGACAACGTCTTCCGCGTCGTCGTCGCCAGGGCGTGAGGGCAGCCATGACCACCACACCCGACTACGACGTCATCGTCGTCGGCGCCCGCTGTGCGGGGTCGCCGACGGCGATGTTGCTCGCCCGGCGCGGTCATCGCGTGCTCCTCGTCGACCGGGCGACGTTCCCCAGTGACACGCTCTCGACGCTCGTCATCCACGGACACGGCGTCGCCGCCCTCGACCGCTGGGGTGTCCTCGACGGCGTCCTCGCCACGGGGTGCCCGACGTTCGACACGTACGTGTTCGACTTCGGGCCGCTCGTCATCAGCGGCTCGCCGCTGCCGCACCCGTCGTTCGCGATCGCGCCGCGGCGCACCGTGCTCGACAAGCTGCTCGTCGACACCGCCGCCGACGCGGGCGCGGACGTGCGCGAAGGCGTGACGCTCGAGGACGTCGTCGTCGAGCGCGGCGCCGTGGTCGGCATCCGCGCCGTGGACGCGAGCGGTGACCGCCTGGACGTCACCGCGCGGATCGTCGTCGGTGCCGACGGGTGGAACTCGTTCGTCGCCCGGCGCGTCGGCGCCGCCCGCCACCACGAGAAGCCCGTCCTCGAGCACGCCTTCTACACGTACTGGAGCGGCCTGCCGTTCGACGCGTTCACGACGTTCATCCGCGGTGACCGCGGCATCGCCGCCATCCCGACGAACGACGGCCTGACGCTCGTCCTCGTCGGTTGCCCGTACGCGCAGGCCGCCGACTTCCGCCGTGACGTCGAGGCGAGCTACCTCGCCGCGTTCGAGCGCGAACCGGAGCTTTCCAAGCGGCTGCGTTCGGCGACTCGAGAGGAACGCATCGTCGGCGGCGGCGTGCCGAACTTCCTGCGCACGCCGTCGGGGCCGGGGTGGGTCCTCGTCGGCGACGCCAGCTACACGCGTGATCCGATCACCGCGCAGGGCATCACGCACGCGTTCCACAGCGCCGAGTGGTGTGCCGACGCCCTCGATCACGTTCTGACGGGCCGGCGCGGCTTCGACGACGCGATGCAGCAGTACCGCCAGGTGCGCGACCGGGCCGTCCTGCCGCTCTACGAGCTCACGACGCAGCTCGCCACGCTCGAGCCGCCGCCCCCTGAACTGCAGGCGTACCTCGGGTCGATCGCGGGGAACCAGGCGGCGATGGACGCCTTCGTCAGCGTCATGGCAGGCACGCTGTCGCCGGCGGAGGGGATGCCCGCTCCCGCCTGACTCGCCTACGGTCCGAGGCGATGACGGTGGACCTCGATCCCAAGTCGGCGGGGTTCGACCCCGCCCGCCTCGCCCGCATCGACGAGCACCTGCAGCGCAACTACGTCGACAGGCAGCGCATCGCGGGCTGCCAGGTGCTCGTCGCCCGCCACGGCCACGTCGCGCACCGCAGCTCGCTCGGGCTGATGGACATCGAGCACGGCACTCCCGTCGCGGACGACGCGATCTGGCGGCTCTATTCGATGACGAAGCCGATCACCGGTGTCGCGTTGCTGAGCCTGTACGAGCAGGCGAGGTGCAAGCTGACAGATCCGATCGCCCGGTACCTCCCCGAGTGGCGCGACGTCGGGGTCCGCACGAAGAAGGCGGACGGCACATCGGAGGTCGTCGCCCCGGACCGACCGATCACGATCCGGGACGCGCTCATGCACATGACCGGCATCGGGTTCGGCCCGCCCGAGGCGCGCCTCGACCTTGCCCGGCTCGCCGAGGGCGGCCCCGCCCGCCAGTTGCCCGCGGGTACGACGCTCGCGGACCTGAGCGTCCTGCTCGCCACGGAGCCGCTGCGCTTCCAGCCCGGTACGCACTGGCTCTATTCGTGGTCGACCGACATCTGCGCGCGGCTCGTCGAGGCCATCTCGGGCCGGACGTTCGACGACTACCTGCAGCAGACGATCTTCGAACCACTCGGCATGGTCGACACGGGCTTCTCGGTGAGGGACGAGCGCGATGCGGCTCGGGTTGCCGCTCTGTACGCACGCGCCCCCGACAAGAGCTTGCGGCTCGTCGACGACCCGGCGCGCCGCACGCTGCTTCGTCAACCGTCGCTGCAGTCGGGCGGCGGCGGGCTCGTCGGCACGCTCGACGACTACGCCCGCTTCTGCCAGATGCTGCTCGGCGGTGGCGAACTCGGCGGGCATCGCGTGCTCGCACGGCCGACGGTCGAGCTCATGCGCACGAACCACCTGCCGGGTGACGGTGAACTGCGCGACGTCGCGCTGCCTGGTGGCTACGGCGAGGTCGGCTTCGACGGGTCGGGCTTCGGGCTCACCGTCGCCGTCGGGCTCGGCCCGCAGCGCAGCGCGGGTGTCGGCCCCGCCGGCTCGTTCATGTGGGGCGGTGCGGCATCGACGATCTTCTGGGTCGACCCGGTCGAGGACCTCTTCGTCGTGTTCATGACGCAGCTGCTCCCCTCGGGAACCTTCGACTTCCGCGGTCAGCTGCGCGCGCTCACCTACGGTGCGATCAATGACTGACGCCGCGTCGCTCTTCTTCGACGGGTCGCTCTGGGCCGACATGGACGCATGGCACGGGCAGGTCGCCGACCTGCGGCGTACGGAGGGCGTCGTCCCCGTCGACGTGCCCGGGTTCGAGCCGTTCTGGGTGCTCCTGCGCCACGCCGACGTGTTCGCCGTCTCGCGCGACAACGAGCACTGGCTGAACACCCCGCGCTCGGTCCTCGGCCCCGACTCGGACTGGGAGGAGCTCGTCAACTCCGGCATGCCGCTGCCGGCGACGCTCGTCCACCTCGACGGCACCAAGCACCGCGACCACCGCAAGGTGACGAACGAGTGGTTCAAGCCGCAGGTCGTCGCCAAGCGCCAGCCCCGCATCGACGACATCGCCGACCGCTTCATCGACAAGATGCGCGACCTCGGCGGTTCGTGCGACTTCGCCCGCGACATCGCGCAGCCGTACACGCTCCACGTGATCATGGACATCTACGGCGTGCCCGAAGAGGACGAGCCGCTGATGCTCGAGCTCACGCAGGGCATCTTCGGTGCCGCCGATCCCGAGTTCCTCGGCGACGCCGCCGACCCTCGGGCAAAGCTGCTCGAGACGGTGATGCGGTTCATCCAGTACTTCAACGAGATCACCGAGGACCGCCGGTCGTGCCCGCGTGACGACCTGGCGAGCGTCATCGCCAACGGCGAGATCGACGGGTGCCCGCTCGGCGACGCGGAACGCCTCTGGTACTACATCATCGTCGCCACCGCCGGCCACGACACGACGTCGTACGCGCTCTCCGGCGGTCTCGAGGCGATGCTGCGCGACCCGGCGCAGATCGACGCGCTGCGCGCCGACCCCGACCTCGCCGTCAACGCCGCCGACGAGGTGATCCGGTGGACGTCACCGGTGCGCCACTTCCTGCGCTACGCGACGCGTGAGTCCGAGGTGGGCGGCGTCACGATCCCCGAGGGCGGTCGGGTGCTCCTGTCGTACCCGTCGGCCAACCGGGACGAGGACGTGTTCGTCGACCCGATGCGCTTCGACGTCCGCCGGCCGGACGCCGACAAGCTGCTGTCGTTCGGCGTCGGCGCCCACTTCTGCCTCGGTGTGCAGTTCGCCAAGCGCGAGATCCGCAC
>DASSOZ010000152.1:0-7689 GCA_035700105.1 Acidimicrobiales bacterium | reverse complement strand
CGCGTCGCGACCCTCGTGGAGAACTCGCCCGAGGCCGTGCTCGCCTGGTGGGGCGTCCTCCTCACGGGCGCCGTCGCCGTGCCGATCAACACCGCCTACAAGGGCGAGTACCTCCGCCACCAGCTGGCCGACAGCGGGGCGAAGGTGCTCCTCGTCGAGCCGTCGCTGTACGAACGTACCGAGCGGATCGAGGGCGACATCGGGACGCTCGACCACGTGCTCACGCTCGGCGACGACGCCTGGCGGGACCGCATCGCCGCCGCCGACCCGGCCGACACGCCGCCGACGCGGCCGTCGGACCTGGCCACGTTCATCTACACCGGCGGCACGACGGGCCCGTCCAAGGGCTGCATGCTCAGCCACCGCTACCACGAGGTGCTCTCACGCCAGATCGGCATCTGCTGGCGCCGAACGAGCGACGACGTCGTGTGGACGCCGCTGCCGATGTTCCACTTCAACGCCATCGTCACCGCCGTCCTCGGCCCGCTCATCTACGGCGGACGGGCGGCGATCGAGCACCGATTCTCCGTCTCCCGCTTCTGGCCGGAGATGAACCGCACCGGCGCGACCGTGACGTCGACGCTCGGCACGATGGCGTACCTCCTCGCCCACGACGTCGACCGCCCCGAGATGCCGAACTCGGGAAGCCCCGAGGCGAACACCAGCCTCCGACTCGTCGGCGCCGCGCCACTCCCCACCGAGATCGACGACATCCTGAAGCGGCGGTTCGGCATCGACACGTTCAGCGGCGCGTACGGCGTGACCGAGGCGTCGCTCGTCAGCTGGCAACCGCCCGGCGTCGAGAACAAGCCGAACGCCGCCGGTGTCGTCAACGACGAGCACTTCGACGTCCGCATCTTCGACGACGACGACCACGAGCTGCCGAGGAACGCCGAGGGCGAGATCGTCCTGCGCCCCAAGCGGCCGCACACGATGTTCGAGGGCTACTGGGGCCGCCCGCAGGCGACCGTCGACGCCAGCCGCAACTGGTGGTACCACACCGGCGACATCGGTCGCATCGACGACGACGGCTACCTCTTCTTCGTCGACCGCAAGGCCGACTACCTCCGTCGCCGTGGCGAGAACATCTCGAGCTTCGAGGTCGAGCGCGTGCTCATGCGCCACGGCGCGCTCGCCGACGTCGCCGTCCACGCGGTGCCCAGCCCGCTCACCGAGGACGACCTCAAGGTCACGGCGACCGTCAAGGAGGGCAGCGACCTCACCGAGGAGGCGCTCTTCCGCTGGTGCGTGGACGAGCTGCCGTACTTCGCGCTGCCCCGCTACATCGAGTTCCGGGCCGAACTGCCGAGGAGCCCCGTCGGCCGCGTCCTCAAGCGCGACCTCCGCGACGACGGCGTCACCGCGACGACGTGGGACGTGGAGGCCAGCGGCATCACGTACGAGAAGCGCTGAAACGGAGAACGGGGGAACCGTGAGCGACGACCAACAACGAGAGCCGACCTACGCCGAGCGGATGTTCCCCGAGCCGGTCGACCTCGGCATCGCGCAACCCGACCGGGCCGTGTCGTCCGTCGAGTTCGGCACCGAGAGCTACCTCACGGGCGGACGCGGCGAGGGCAGCGCGTGGTACGAGGGCGGCGGCGCCGTCGGCGACCGCGCCGTCCAGGGCATCACGATCTACCCGCCGACGCGCGGCGTCGTCACGCAGGGAGACCCGTTCGAGCCCGTGAAGATCGGCGTGCTGATCGACATGGATCTCGGCCAGCTCCTCGCCGACTGGATCGACCCGACCATCCTCGCCATCGAGGACGCGCTCAACGAGGGCGTCTTCACGCGGGGACCGATCCAGCTGATCGTCGCCGACGCGCGCGGCCTGCCGCGCGAGAACTACCGCAAGGTCCGTGACGGCTATCGCTGGCTGGTCGAGCAGGGGTGCGTCGTCGTTCTCGGCCCAATGATCAGCGACAACTCGCTCGTCCTGCAGGACCTCGCCAACGAGCTGAAGGTCGCGTGCATCGGGTGGACCGGCGCGCACCGCTTCGCGTCGGAGTACTGCTTCACCGTCGCCAACGGTGACATCCCGACCGAGGGCGTCATGTGCGCGCAGTGGCTGGCGGCGCGCGGCATCGAGAAGGTCGGCATGTTCTGGGAGCAGGGCTCGTCGGGGCGCGACTACGCCGACTACTTCCGCGACGAGGCGCTGCGCCAGGGACTGAAGATCATGCGCGAGGTGAAGCTCGAGCCGAACCCGCGTGGTCTGAAGGACGACCTCGCGCTCATGCGCGAGCTCGGTGTCGAAGGCATCTACTACGGCGGCTACGGCTACGCCACGTTCCACTTCGCCGAGGCGTTCCGCGCGCTCGACTGGGACCCACCCCGCGTCATGGGCACCGCGTTCATGTTCTATTCCAACAGCAACAAGTGGGCCGAGGGGCTCGAGGGCTGGCACGGTGTCGACCAGCTCGGCGAGGACGGCGCCAACCCGAACTACAACGCGATGGTCGAGCGCTTCAAGACCCGTTTCGGTCGCGAGACGCGCAACGTCGTCGTGGCGCTGGCGTACGACACCGCCCGTGTCGCCATCCACGGCATCGGGAACGCGGCCATCCCCGAGCCGCGCTGGGTGAAGGAGGGGATGGAGCGCATCCGGTGGATGCCGGCGACCAACGGCGGCCCCGGCACGTACATCCAGTTCGGCCCGTGGGACCGCAAGGGCTACAAGGGCGACTTCCTCACGATCCGCGAGCTGCGCGGCGGCCAGCTGCGCTTCGACGGGTACCACCGGCCCGAGTGGCCGTCGAACCGCAACGGCGGCGCGTCGTGACCGTCGACACCGGCATCTACTGGGACCCGTACGACGTCGCCCTCGACGACGACCCGTACCCGACGTGGAAGCGGATGCGCGACGAGGCGCCGCTCTACCGCAACGACGCCTACGACTTCTGGGCGTTGAGCCGGTTCGCCGACGTCGAGGCGGCGAGCAAGGACCCGGCGACGTTCAGCTCGGCGCACCACACCGTCCTCGAGTTGATGGGCCCCGAGCGCGACGTGTCCGGGATGATGATCTTCAAGGACCCGCCCGAGCACACGACGCTGCGGACGCTGGTGTCGCGCGCGTTCACCCCCCGCCGCGTCGCGGAGCTCGAGCCGCGCATCCGCCAGGTCTGCGCCGACCTGCTCGACCGTCACGTGGGCGGCGACGGGTTCGACTACGTCGAGGACTTCGCCGCCCAGCTGCCCTCGCGGGTGATCTCGATGCTCGTCGGTGTGCCGCCCGAGGAGCAGGAGGCCCAGCGCCGCAACGTCGACGGCATGTTCCACATCGAGCCCGGCGTCGGCATGGTCAACCAGCAGTCGGCGGCGTCGTCGCTCGCACTCGCCGTGTACCTCAGCGAGCTCGCGCAGCAGCGCGCCGACGACCCGCGCGACGACCTGCTCACGTCGCTCGTGCACGCCGAGGTCACCGACCCCGACGGCACGGTGCACCGGCTGACGCGAGACGAGGTCGCCAGCTTCGCGGTGCTCCTCTACTCGGCCGGCACCGAGACGGTCGCCAAGCTGCTCGGCAACGCCGCCGTCGTCCTCGCCCGCCACCCCGACCAGCGCGCGCTGCTCGCGGAGGATCGCGGCGCCATCCCGAACGCCGTCGAGGAGCTCCTGCGCTACGAGCCGCCGTCACCGGTGCAGGGCCGGTGGACGACGCGCGACGTCGACCTCCACGGCACGACCGTCCCGGCCGGCTCGAAGGTGCTGCTGCTCACCGGGTCGGCCGGCCGCGACGAGCGCGTCTTTCCCGACGGCGACCGCTTCGACGTACGCCGTCCGATCGCCCACCACCTGTCGTTCGGCTACGGCGCCCACTTCTGCGTCGGCGCGGCGCTCGCGCGGCTCGAGGGTCGCATCGGCGTCGAGGAGACGCTCGCCCGCTTCCCGGAGTGGGACGTCGACGAGGCGGGCGTCGTGCGGGCGCACACCAGCACCGTGCGCGGCTACAGCTCCGTGCCCGTCACCCTCTGACGGCGCGCCGGTTGAGCCGGCGGAACATCGCCTTCTGCGACGAGTACAGCTTCGGGAACTCGGCGTAGAGGCGGTCGTACTCGGCGCGGGCCGACGGGTCGGGCCGGAAGACGGCGTCGACGGGTGTGTGCTCGTGGGCGCCGGCGCGGTCGACGTCGCCGAGCGCGATGCCGGCGAGGATCGCTGCACCCCGCAGGTTGGCGTGGAGCGGATCGGCGCACCGCTCGATGGTGCGGTCCATCACGTCGGCGTGGATCTGGCACCACAGGTCGGACTGGGCGCCGCCGCCGAACACGCGGATCGGGTCGAGCCGCCGCTTCACGAACTTCTCGACCGCCTCGTGGAGCCACCGGTTGTTGTACGCGACGCCCTCGAGGACCGCCCGCACCATGGCGGCGCGGTCGCTCGACAGCGAGAGGTTGTGGAAGCCGGCGCGGGCGTTGCGGTCGTCGACGGGGGAGCGCTCGCCGGTGAGCCACGGGGTGAAGATGACACCGCCGGCGCCGACGGGCGCGGTCGCCGCCTCCTCGCACAGCACGTCGAAACCGGGGCGATCGCCGTCGGGTGAGACGACCCGGTCGCGCAGCCACTGGAGGCACGCGCCCGCGGTCTCGTGGTTGTTCGCTACCAAGTAGCCGTGCGGTGAGGGGCCCGGCACCGACGCGATCTGACGGATCACGTCGGTCTTCTTGAACGGCACCGGACAGCTGATCCACGACGTCGTGCTGATCGCGAGGTGCGTCTGGTAGTCGTGCACGGTCCCGGCGCCAACCGACGCTGAATGCAGGTCGGGCGTACCGGCGACGACCTTCACGCCCCGCACGAGACCGAGCGCGTCGGCGACGTCGTCGCGCACCGTGCCGATCACCGACGCCGTCGGCCGCAGCGGCGGCAGCTTCGACGCGTCGACGCCGGCGAGGCGCACGAGCGTGGCGTCGTACTCGAGCGTCGCCAGGTCGCGGTTGTCGGTCAGCCACGCGCCGGTCATCGACGCCGGTGTGGCGACGGCATCGCCGGTGAAGCGCATCGACAGATAGTCGACGGGCTCGAGGTACCAGCGGGCGGCCGCTGCGACGTCGGGGCGGTCGCGGTCGAGGTGGAGCATGTGGCCGATCGGGTCGGCGCCGCTCGTCGACGGCGCGCCGCCCGTCCGACGCACCCACGTGGCGATCGCACGGGGCGAGTAGCCGGAGACGCGACCGCCGACCTGCTCGCGCGCGTGTCGCCCGCCCCGCGTGTCCATCCAGAGGACGCACGGACCGACCGGGATCCCGTCCGCGTCGACCGGCACGGTGCTCGCCCACTGGCCGGTCGTCGACACGGCGACCACCTGCTCCGGCCGTGCCGCTCCCGACGCCAGACCGGCGCGCGCCGCGTCGGTGATCAACTGCCACCACACCTCGGCGTCCTGCTCCGCGCCGCCGCCGGGCAGCAGCGTCGTCGACAGGTCGGCGTCGGCCGTCCAGGCCACGTCGCCGGTCGTCGACACCAGGCCGACCTTGAGGCCCGTCGTACCGAGGTCGACGGCCAACACGAACCGCGGCTCGCCGCTCATGCCGATGCCCGCCCGCCGAGCACGTCGGTGATCCACGCGGCGGCCACGGCGGCGTCGAGCGGCCGGGCGAGGGACGCGCGCGCTGCCGCCACCTTCTCCTCGCCGATGCGCGCCGCCCGCGCGTCGAGCAGCGCCTCGATGTAGGCGGCCGGGTACTCCGGGTGCGCCTGCATCCCGAGCATCGAGGAGCCGACGCGCAGCATCGCGACCGGGCAGTGGTCGGTGCTCCCGAGCACGGTGCCGCCGTCCGGCACGTCCGTGACCTGGTCCTGGTGCATGTACAGGAGCGTCACGGTGTGCGGCTCGCGGTCGCGGACCTCCATGTCGTGCGCGCCCGCGCCCCACCCGATCGCGGCCCGCGCCACCCGGCCGCCGAGCGCGTGGGCGAGCAGTTGGTGGCCGAAGCAGATGCCGGCGTACGGCGCGCCGGCCTCGCGGACGTCGCCGACGAACCCCGCGAGCGCGTGGATCCACGGCTCGTCGTCGTAGACCGAACGGCGCGACCCCGTCGCCAGCCACCCGTCGCACTCGTCGGGCGACGCCGGCAGCGTCCCGTCGCACACGGCATAGGGCACGAGGTCGACCGTCGGCAGCAGGGCGCCGAACATGTCGACGTGGTCGCCGGCGATCGGCCGAAACCGCTCGTCGACGTGGTCGCACTGGAGCAGCCCGATGCGCGTCATGGGGGGGCCATCACCAGTCCGTCCGCAGGTGGAACGACTTCGGCCGCGTCAGCGCGTGGTAGCCGAGCACCGACAGCGACACGCCCCGCCCGCTGTCCTTCACGCCCGTCCAGGCCAGCGCGGGGTCGAGGTGGTCGCACCGGTTCAGATACCACGTGCCGGTGTCGACCCGGTCGCCGATGGCGGCGGCGGCGTCGACGTCCGTCGTCCACACCGACGCGGTGAGCCCGTACGCGCTGTCGTTCATCAGCGCCACGGCCTCGTCGTCCCCGTCGACCCGCATGATGCCGACGACGGGCCCGAAGCTCTCCTCGGCCATGACCCGCATCGAGTGGTCGACGTCGACCAGCACCTGCGGCGCGAGGTACGGCGTGCCGGGCGCGTCGGCGGCGAACCCGCGCGGGTCGATCAGCGCGTGTGCGCCGCGCCCGACCGCCTCGTCGACCTGACCGCGCACGAACGCCGCCGCGCTCGCCCGCACCACCGGCCCGAGCGTCGTCGCCGGATCGAGCGGGTCGCCGAGGCGGTACTGCCGCGTCACCTCGACGAAGCCGTCGACGAACTCGTCGTGGACGTCGCGATGGACGTAGACGCGCTCGATGCCGCAGCAGGACTGCCCGGCGTTGAAGAACGACCCGTCGACGAGCTCGGCGATCGTCTTGTCGAGCGGTGCGTCGGCGCGCACGTAGGCCGGGTCCTTGCCGCCGAGCTCGAGGTTCGTCGAGATGAACCGCGTGGCGGCCGCCCGTTGCACTGCGTGCCCGCCCTCGACCGAGCCGGTGAACGCCACGAAGGCGACGCGCTCGTCGCCGATCATGCCGGCGACGGCGTCGTGGTCGGCGTGGACGTGCTGGAAGACACCGGCCGGCAACCCGGCGGCGGCGAACGCCTCGGACCAGCGCTCGGCGACGAGCGGCGTCTGGCTCGCCACCTTCAGCACGACGCTGTTGCCGGCGGCGATCGCCGGCACGACCGCGTTCACCGACGTCAGGTACGGATAGTTCCACGGCGCGAGGACGAGCACGGCGCCGAGCGGCTCGCGGCGGATGAACCGCTCGAACCCGTCCCTGGCCGGCAACGCGTCGTCGGCCAGCACGCCGGCGGCGATCGACAGCATGTGCTCGGCCCGCTCGCGGAACCCGCGAACGATCTCGCCGGGGCCCTGCGAGACCGGCCGGCCCATCTGCCACGCCAGCTCCTCGGCGACGGGGTCGGCCCGCTCGACCATCCACGCGACCATGCGACGGCACGCGGCGATCCGGTCTTCCAGCGGCACGCGGCGCCACTCGCGCTGCGCGGCGACGGCGCGTTCGAGCACGGCGTCGGTCTCGCCGTCGGTCGCCAGCGGTCGGGTGACGTACACCGACCCGTCGACCGGGCTCACCGTCTGCTGGATCGTCATCAGACGGGTGTGACGTAGGCGGACGTGATGCCGCCGTCGACGACGAACTCCGTCCCGGTCACGAACGACGA
>DASSOZ010000151.1:0-12687 GCA_035700105.1 Acidimicrobiales bacterium | reverse complement strand
AGTCGGCGACGATCTCGTTCGGGCAGAACCTCGTCGACGCCGACCTCTCCCGCGCGCGGCGCGCGGCCGAGGAGTGCGACCTGCTGCTGGCCGTCGGATCGAGCCTGACCGTCTACCCGGCCGCCGGGCTCGTGCCGATCGCCGCGCAGCGCGGCGCGGCCATCGTCATCGTCAACGGGGAGCCGACGCCGTACGACGACCTCGCCGACGTCGTCATCCAGCAGCCGATCAGCGCCGTGCTCCCCACGATCCTCGGTGCACCACGTCCGCGGGGGGACGGCGCCCCCGCCTGAGCGACGGCGACGGCGCGTCGGGCGCCGGATGGCCGACGGTGATGGCGCCGATCGGCGTCCACGACTCGGGCACTCCGAACGCGGCGCGAAACGCCGTCATGCGAGACGGGAAGATGCCGAAGAACAGGGCTCCCAGGCCGAGGTCGACGGCCGTCTGCAGGATCAGCAGCGCGGCCATGCCGGTGTCGATGTCCCAGTACGGCACCGGCCACCGGGACTCGTCACGGTCGGTCCACCCCTTGTCGGGCTCGGCGTAGCGGTCGAGGTACACCGACTTCGACGACAGCGGGACGACGATCGCCGGCGCGCGGAACAGCCCGGGGTAGGCGAACCCGTCGCGCTCGTCGGAGGGGAACACGGCGGACCAGAAGCGCGCCGTGTCCGACCGCTCCTCGAGGACGAGGAACGCCCACCCCTGCGAGAACCCCGCGGACGGCGCCCGCACCGCGTTCGCCAGCATCCGGTCCAGCGCGCCGTCGGGGAGCGGTTCGTCGGTGTAGTTGCGCACCATGCGGCGGCGGCGCACGACGTCCTGGAACTCCATCGTGCCGACGCTACGCGCCGGGACTGGCTGGAATGTCGACCTGTCAGGTAGGGTTTCACCTGCTATGGCGACGTACCGAGAACTGCTGTCACGGGCGAAGGCCGAGATCCGTGAGGTCGACACGGCCGGCGCCGACGAGCTCATCAAGACCGATCCCGGCGTCGTCGTCCTCGACGTGCGCGAGCCCGACGAGTACGGGCAGGGTGCGCTCCCGGGCGCGATCCACATCCCGCGGGGTCACCTCGAGAGCCAGGTCGAGAACCGCATCGCCGATCACGACGCCAAGGTCGTCATCTACTGCGCCGCCGGCAACCGCAGCGCGTTCGCGGCCAAGACGCTGAACGACCTGGGCTACACGGACGTCGTGTCGATGGCCGGTGGGTTCAACAAGTGGAAGAACGAGGGCCGCGACTGGCGGGCACCGCAGACGCTCACCCCCGACCAGCGCGACCGCT
Organism: Acidimicrobiales bacterium; assembly: GCA_035700105.1. Lineage (GTDB taxonomy): Bacteria > Actinomycetota > Acidimicrobiia > Acidimicrobiales > DASSOZ01 > DASSOZ01. The sequence continues at coordinate 11,395 of DASSOZ010000151.1, read as the reverse complement.
ACCAGCGCCACCTCCTCGTGACCGAGGTCGGCGAAGAGGGCCAGCTGAAGCTGCTCGATTCCAAGGTGCTGCTGCTCGGCGCCGGCGGCCTCGGGTCGCCCGCCGCGCTGTACCTCGCCGCCGCCGGCGTCGGGACGATCGGCATCATCGACATGGACGTCGTCGACGAGTCGAACCTCCAGCGTCAGATCCTCCACAACATGGATCGCATCGGCGAGCGGAAGGTCGACTCGGCGAAGAAGACGCTCACCGCGCTCAACCCCGACGTGAACGTCGTGACCTACGACGTCCGCCTCGGTGCCGACAACATCCTCGAGATCATCGACGGCTACGACGTCATCGTCGACGGAACGGACAACTTCCCGACCCGCTACCTCGTCAACGACGCGTCGCTGATCAAGCGCATCCCGGTCGTGCACGGGTCGATCTTCCGTTTCGAGGGCCAGGCGACGGTGTTCAAGCCGTACGAGGGCCCGTGCTACCGCTGCTTCATCCCCGAGCCGCCGCCGGCCGAGCTGGCGCCGTCGTGCGCCGAGGCGGGCGTGCTCGGCGTGCTGCCCGGCATCGTCGGTTCGATCCAGGCGATGGAGGCGATCAAGCTGCTGCTCGACCTCGGGGACCCGCTCGTCGGCCGGCTGCTCGCCTACGACGCGCTCGAGGAGTCGTTCCGCACGTACAAGGTGCCGCGCGATCCGAACTGCCCGGCGTGCGGGGAGCACGCGGGCGAGATCGTCATCGCCGAGTACGACGAGCACTGCCTGCCCCACGCGACGCTGAAGGACGGCAGCACCGTCGGCCACTGACGTCGCCGCTTCGCCCGACGATCCGGCGCCCTCGTAACCTTCGCCGCATGGCAGGCAGCAACAGCGACGAGCGCGTCACCGACTCCGGCATCGAGATCAAGCCGCTCTACACCGACGACGACCTCGCCGGCTGGGACCCCGACGAGAAGCTCGGCGCGCCCGGGAAGCCGCCCTACACGCGCGGCGTCTACCCGATGATGCACCGCGGCCGGCTGTGGACGATGCGGCAGTACTCGGGCTTCGGCACCGCCGAGGCGACCAACGAGCGCTGGAAGTACCTCCTCGCCAGCGGGGGCACCGGCCTGTCGTGTGCGTTCGACCTGCCGACGCAGATGGGCTACGACTCCGACCACCCGCGCGCCGAGGGGGAGGTGGGCAAGGTCGGCGTGGCGATCGACTCGATCGACGACATGCGGCTGCTGCTCGCCGACATCCCGCTCGACAAGGTCACGACGTCGATGACGATCAACTCGACGGCGGGCATCCTGCTGCTGCTGTACCAACTCGTCGCCGAGGAGAACGGCATCGAGTCGACCGCGCTCGGCGGCACGATCCAGAACGACCTTCTGAAGGAGTACGTCGCCCGGGGCACCTACATCTACCCGCCCCGCCCGTCGATGCGGCTGATCACCGACATCTTCGCCTACTGCAAGGAGCACCTCCCGCAGTGGAACACGATCTCGATCAGCGGCTACCACATCCGTGAGGCGGGGTCGACGGCGGTCCAGGAGATCGCGTTCACCATCGCCAACGGCATCGCGTACGTGCAGGCGGCGGTCGACGCCGGTCTCGACGTCGACGAGTTCGCGCCGCGTCTGTCGTTCTTCTGGAACGGCCACAACAACTTCTTCGAAGAGGTCGCGAAGTTCCGTGCCAGCAGGCGCATCTGGTACCGGGTGATGACCGAGCGCTTCGGCGCGAAGGACGAGAAGTCGAAGCTGCTGCGGTTCCACACGCAGACCGGCGGGTCGACGCTCACGGCGCAGCAGCCGGAGAACAACATCATGCGCGTGACCGTGCAGGCGCTCGCCGCCGTGATGGGCGGCACGCAGTCGCTGCACACGAACGGGTTCGACGAGGCGCTCGGCCTGCCGACCGAGCGCGCTGCCAAGCTCGCGCTGCGCACGCAGCAGGTCATCGGCTACGAGTCCGGCGTCGTCGACACCGTCGACCCGCTCGCCGGTTCGTACTTCGTCGAGACGCTCACCGACCAGGTCGAGGACGCGGCGTGGGACTACCTCCGCAAGATCGACGAGATGGGCGGCGCGGTCGCGGCCATCGAGGCCGGTTACATGCAGGACGAGATCGAGGCCGCCGCGTACGCGTACACGAAGGCGGTCGACGACGGCGAGAAGGTGATCGTCGGCGTGAACAAGTTCGTCGAGGACGTCGCCGAGCCGGCTGAGGTGTTCCCGATCGACCCCGCGCTCCAGCGCCAGCAGGCCGACCGGGTGAAGAGGACCCGCGCCGACCGCGACCAGTCGGCCGTCGACGCCGCGCTCGCCGACGTGCGCACGGCGGCCGAGGGCAGCGCCAACCTCCTCTATCCGATGAAGGAGGCGCTGCGCGCCCGGGCGACGCTGGGCGAGGTCAGCGACGTCCTGCGCGATGTCTTCGGGGTGTACCAGCCGACGAGGTAGGACGACCCTCGCGTTCTTGTCACGTCTGACCACGAAAGTTGTGGTCAGAGGTGACAAGAAGCGCAGGGGTGCGGGGTGGGTAGCCTCGCCGCATGGCCGTGCGGTTCGTCGTCATCGGTGGGGGGCCGGCGGGCGTGCAGGCGGCGACGTACGCCGTGCGCCTCGGCGGCACCGTCACGCTCGTCGAGGACAGCATCGTCGGCGGCGCCGCCAACCTCTGGGACTGCATCCCGTCGAAGGCGATGATCGCGACCGGCGGCGCGCTGTCGTTCGCCTCGCGCATGGAGACGATGGGCGTCGACACCGACGAGCGTCCGCAGGTCGACCTCGACGCGCTGCGCGAGCGCATCCACGGCATCACCGCGCAGATGAACACCTCGATGGTCGAGCTCCTCGAGAGCCAGGGCGTCCGGATCGTCCGCGGCCGGGGGCGTATGAAGGGGCCGCACGAGGTCGTCGTCGACACCGACAACGGTGTCGAGGAGATCCCCGCCGACGCGGTGCTGCTGTCGACGGGGAGCCGGCCGCGCATACCGGAGTGGTGCGAGCCCGACGGGGATCGCATCCTCACGACGCGAGACGCGTACCCGCCGAAGGAGCTGCCCGAGCACCTGGTCGTGATCGGCTCGGGGGTCACCGGCGTCGAGTTCGTGCACATGTTCGCCTCGCTCGGCTCGAAGGTGACGCTGATCGTCAGCCGCCAGCAGGTGCTCCCGCAGAAGGACGCCGAGGTCGCGGCCGCGCTCGAGGACGCGCTGCTGGCCCGCGGCGTCTCGCTGCTGAAGGGCGCACGCGCCGTGGGCGTCGACCACGATCCGGACTACGAAGGTGGCGTCGTCGTGCGGTGCGACGACGGGCGCGTGGTGCGCGGCTCGCACGCCCTGCTCGCCATCGGGTCGATCCCGAACTCCGAGGGACTCGCGCTCGACGCTGCCGGCGTCGAGGTCGGCCCCGGCGGCTACGTCCCTGTCAACCACCACTGCCAGTCGAACGTGCCGCACATCTACGCCGCGGGCGATCTGTCGGGGAAGCTGCCGCTGGCGTCGGTGGCGGCGATGCAGGGGCGCAAGATCGCCGAGCACGTCATGGGGCTGCACACGCGTGAGCACCGCCACCTGGACTACGACAAGGCGGCGTCGGCCATCTTCACGGATCCCGAGATCGCCGACGTCGGCCTGGCCGAGGCCGAGGCGTTCGCCATGGGGCGCAAGATCCGCGTGACGAAGGTGCCGTTCGCGTCGACGGCGAAGGCGCTGATCAACAACTACCCGCAGGGATTCGTGAAGATCGTCTCGGATCCCGCCACCGGTGTCGTCCTCGGCGGTTCGATCGTCGGCCGCCACGCCGCAGAGCTGATCAGCGTGCTCGCCCTCGCGGTGACGGCCGGCCTGAAGGTGACCGACATCGTGGAGTCGGTCCTCGTCCACCCGTCGCTCGCCGAAGCACTCGCCGACGCCGCCGAGTAGCACCGCCGCCCGTGCCGAACTCGGCGTAGATGTGAACCGTGGCGGTACAGATCTACGCCGAGTTCGTCGGGGGTCACGCCGTTATGGCAGGCGCAGCGGTGTGTGGCGGGCGTCGGCGTAGAGGATGGCGTTGAGGAGCTGCTCGTCGATGAGGTCGTAGGTCGACCAGTTCATCGTCATCGATTCGGCCTGACCCACCGCGCCCGGCTCGTTCAGCGCGTACGGCACGAGCGGCTTGATCGCGGTGTACGGCCTGGTGTCGGGCTTCTCCTTCAGCGACTTGCGGAACGCACCGTGCTGCGGCATCGCCAGTTTGTCGGTGAGCGCGATCGGCTCCACCCCGAACAGCGTCTCGATCGTGCGCAGCAGTGACGGCATCGAACCCCACTGGTGGTTGGCCGTCGGTGACGCCCACGGGCCGGACACGCTGAGGTAGTCGCGCAGCGGCGAGATGTGATCGCCGGCGGCCTGCGTGTCGTCCTCCGTCTGCATGACGACGGTCGACTCCCAGAACGGGCTCTTGGAGAGCGCCTGGGTGATGAGGCCGATCGCGTAGTCGTTGTCGGCCACCATCGACATCGGTGTCGGGCTGCCGAGGTTCGTGCCGAGCGTGTGGTTCACGGGCAGCGACATGTAGATGAAGTTCGGCATGACGTCGTGGCCGGGGTTCGCCTTCCAGACGCTCGTCCAGTAGTCGAGCGTGAACTGCTTCGGCAGCGTGCGGCCCTTGCAGTCGGCGAACTGGTCGGGCGCGTCGTTCGGGACCGGTCCGTCGGGCGCCTTGCCGGTGACGAACAGCATCGCCCGGCAGGTGTCGAAGTACTGGATGTCGCCGTCCTTCCAGCCGGGCGCCTTGTACGGCTCCATGCCGTCGGCCTCGCGCGCGGTGTGCTCGCCGTAGATCGCCATCGACAGCGGCACCGGCGTCCCGTTCGCGGCCGGCGCCTGCGCGCCCGCCCGCTTGAACGCCTCGAAGATGTAGCCGCCCTCGGGGTCCTCGAGCTCGTCCTCGCCCTGCTGGATCTCCTTGCCCTGCTCGCCGGCGACGCTCGGACGCAGCGCGTCACTGTTGCCGTGCGTGCCCCGGAGACCCTGGTCGTAGTCGGCCGGCCACGTCCGCTCGTTGTGATCGGTGGCGATCGCGCCCGACGTCCACGAGTGGCCGGTCACCGACACCTGTGCGTCGGAGAAGAACCGGTCGCCGAGGCTGAAGCGCGTCGCCAGCGCGTGGTGGTTGGGGGTGACGGTGTCGCCGTAGAGGAGGTACGTCGGGTCGGCGTCCCACTTCGAGGCGTCGAGGTCGCCGAAGTACTGGTCGAACGTCTTGTTCTCGGTGACGATGTAGACGACGTGCTTCACCGGGCTCTTCTCGCCCTTCGGCGGGCAGAGCACCTGCGAGATCATCGCTTCGGTGACGCCCTGCTGCGGCGTGCACGAATCGACGACGCCGCCGGCGGTGAGGTGATCGTTCTCGACGACCTGCTCGTTCCAGCGCGCCTCCTTGGCGGGGGCGGGCAGGTCGATGACGCTGACCGTGCCCGTCACCGGATCGCCGCGCTCGCCGACGCTGAGGTTCAGGCCAGCGCCGGCGGCACCGCCGCCCTTCGCGTTCGCGACCCACAGCCGGTATGCGCTGCCGTCGGGCTTGGTGGGCGTGACCGTGAGCGCGGACGGGTACCAGCCGGTCGGGATGTAGCGCGCCCCACCCGACAGCGGCGCGGCGGTGCGACCGTCACGGACCTCGACGGCGTTGAGGCCGGCGAGCGCGACGAACAGCGTCTGGCCGTCCGGCGACAGCGCGAACGCGTCCGGGTGGGCGCCGACCGGGATGCCGCTCGCCGGCTTCACCGACTCGGTCTTGATCGTCGTGGCGCCGCTGCCGGACACGTCCACGACCGAGATCGTGTCGTCGTTCGTGTTCGCCACGAACAGTCGCGTCCGGTCCTTGCTCAGCTGGACCGCCGACGGATGGTGCCCGACCTGCGTGCTCCCGACCTCCGTCGCCTTCGCCGGGTCGGTGATGTCGACGACGCTGACCGTGCCGCCCTTCATGTGGCCGCGCCCGGCCTCGTCCGCCCAGTTCGACACGTAGAGGCGGTGCCGCGCGCTGTCGAGGGCCAGGCCGAACGCGTCGCGCCCGACGGGGATGCGCCGGACGACCGTGTCGTTCGTCGTGTCGATGACCGACACCCGCCCGCACACGGGCTGGCCGCTCGGGCACGCATCGGCCGTGCCGGCCCTGCCGGACGGCTCGCTCAGCGTGCCGGCGACGTAGAGGTAGCGACCGTCGAGGACGCTGGCGCCCGGGTAGCCGTTGACGCGGACGCCGTCGCCCACCGGCAGCAGCCCGTCCCAGGCGCCGCCGGTCGCCTGCTCGGCGATGCCGTCGCGGGCGTTGTGGTTCGGGAACAGCAGCTGCTGCGTCGGGTCCTCGGAGACGGCGAGCGGGCCGGCGAGTTGGTAGCGGAACACGCGGTTGGCGTTGCCGCCGCTGGCGTAGAGCTTCCCGCCTCCGGTCACGGCGAGCCCCATGAAGAGGTTGGCGGCCGGCATGTAGCCCGGCGTCGACGACGGGTCGGCGGCGTCGAGCACGGTGAGCCCCTGCATGCCGCCGTTGTCGGAGGTGACGACCACGTTCTTTCCGTCGGGCGTCGGCAGCAGCCCGAGCGGGAAGTTGAACACCTTCGCCTGTGTCCCGGCCGGCGTCAGCTTCCATCCCTGTGGGGTGTACTGACCTTCGGGCGCGCCGGGCTTCGCGTCCTGCGCGTCGTCGGGGTCGCCCGCCGCCGCCGTCCCGGACGCGGCGAGCGAGCGCGCTGCGGCGGCGTCGGCAGCCGAGTCACCGGTGAGGTCGAGGAAGCGGCCGGCGTTCCCGCCCGGACGCGCCCCGTCGGACGCGCGATCGGCGTCGCCGTGACCGCTGCGGGCCACCGCGACGGTCAGCCCCGAGCCGGTGAGGACGGCCGCGGCGATCCACGCGGTGAGGACACGGTTGCGGCGCACGCCGCCAGGTTCGCCACGTTCGCCCGATTCCCTGGCGAACCCCCCGAAAAGCCACCGACGCGAGCGCCTCGATGGCGCGGGCGACCTGCGTCACGATTGGGGTCGCGCCAGCGGAGGGGGTGTGGGGGCAGCGCCCCCACAGATCGACCGCCGATCCGGCTTTGCCGGTCGGTGGGCGCTGGGTGCCGGCCGAAGGACGGCGCCGTTGACTCGGCTCGAAAGGTTCCCTTTCGAGCCGAAGGACTACTCGATGACGGCGACGACGTCGCCGGCGCCGACGGTGTCGCCGGGCTTGACCTTGATCTCCTTGACGGTGCCCGACTTCTCGGCCGCGATGTTGTTCTCCATCTTCATCGCCTCGAGCACGCACACCGGCTGGCCGATCTCCACCTCGGCGCCGACGTCGACGAGCACCTTCACGATCGTGCCCTGCATCGGGACCGTGACCGACCCGCTGCCGGTCGCACCGCCGGCGGCGACCGCCGGCTTCGGACGGGGCCGCGCGGCACCGACGCCGGCGGCACCCGTACCGCCCGCCGCGATCGCGACCGGCGCGACGTCCGGTACCCACAGCTTCACCGCGTAGCGCTTGCCGTTCACTTCGACGTCGACGTCGCGTTGCACGCGCGCGTTCCCGTCGCCGTCGGTCGACGTCGCCGCGGGGGCGGCCGGCTTCGAGTCGACGCCCGTGAGGTCGAGGACGTCCTCGACCCACTTGGTGGAGTGCTTGGCGTCGATGAAGTCCTGGTGGTTGAGGATCGCGAGGTGGGCCGGCACGGTCGTCGCCACGCCCTCGATCTCCATCTCCTCGAGCGCCCGGATGAGGCGGCGCCGCGCGTGCTCGCGGTCCGCGCCCCACACGATCAGCTTGGCGATCAGGTTGTCGTAGAACTGGCTGACCGTGTCGCCCTCTTCGTAGCCGGCGTCCGTTCGCGTGCCGTACCCGTCGGCCCGCCGGAACTTCGTGATCGTCCCCGGCGAAGGGAGGAAGCGTCCGCCCGCCGGGTTCTCGGCGTTGATCCGCGCCTCGATGGAATGACCGCTGCGGCGGGCGTTGATCTCTTCCTGCGTGATGCCGATCGGCTCACCGGACGCGATGCGCAGTTGCAGCTCGACGAGGTCCATCCCGACGACCATCTCCGTCACCGGGTGCTCGACCTGGAGCCGTGTGTTCATCTCGAGGAAGAAGAAGTCGCCGTCCTGGTAGAGGAACTCGACGGTGCCGGCGTTGACGTACCCGCAGGCCTTGGCGACGGCGACCGCAGCGGCGCCCATGCGCTGGCGGATCTCGTCGGGGAAGTCGGGGGCGGGCGACTCCTCGATGAGCTTCTGGTGGCGGCGCTGGCACGAGCAGTCGCGCTCGCCGATCCACACCGCGTTGCCGTGCGTGTCGGCGAAGACCTGCATCTCGACGTGGCGCGGCCACGTGAGGTACCGCTCGAGGTAGCACTCGCTTCGCCCGAACCCCTTGAGCGCCTCGTTCTGCGCCGACTCGAGCGCGGCCGCCGCCTCGTCGGCGGACTTCACGACGCGCATGCCGCGTCCGCCGCCGCCGTACGCGGCCTTGATGGCGACGGGCCACCCGTGCGCCTCGCCGAAGTCGATGACCTGTTGCGGATCGGTGAGGACGCGGTTGTCGCCGGGGACGCCGGCGACGTTGCCCTTCGCCGCCGCTTCGCGCGACGAGATCTTGTCGCCCATGACCTCGATGGCCTCGGGCGGCGGGCCGATCCACGTCACGCCCTTGCCGCTGATGGCGCGGGCGAAGTCGGCGTTCTCGCTGAAGAAGCCGTAGCCCGGGTGCACGCCGTCGGCGCCGCTGCGCTCGATCACGTCGAGGATCGCCTCGGTGTTGAGGTAGCTCTCGGCCGCCGTCTGCCCGCCGAGCGCGTACGCCTCGTCGGCCAGGCGTACGTGGAGCGCGTCACGGTCGAGGTCGGAGTAGACGGCGACGGTGGCGATGCCGAGCTCCCGGCACGTCCGGATGACGCGCACGGCGATCTCGCCCCGGTTGGCGATGAGGACCTTCTTCAGCATGAGGGTCGTATGTTCGCGGAGATGGGTGGGCGACAGGGAACCCGCTGGGACGTGCGGCGGTTCGCGTCGATCGACTCCACGAACACCGCGCTCCTCGCCGCCGCGCGCGACGGCGCGCCCGAGGGCGTCGTGTACGTGGCCGACCACCAGACGGCGGGGCGCGGGCGGCTGGACCGGCGGTGGGAGGCCCCGCCGGGCTCCTCGCTGCTCGTCTCCGTGCTGCTGCGGCCGTCGATCACCGCGTCGCAGGCGCACTGGGTGACGGCCGCGGTCGGGCTCGCGGCGAGCGACGCGTGCGCCGCGGTCACCGGGTTCGAACCACTGCTCAAGTGGCCGAACGACCTCGTCGTCGACGATCGCAAGCTCGGAGGGATCCTCGCCGAGGCGGTCGTCGAGGGAGGCTCGGTCCGCGCCGTCGTCGTCGGGATGGGGCTCAACGTCAACTGGCCGGAGCCGCTGCCCGACGACCTCGCTTCGACGGCGACCGCGTGCAACCTCGTCGTCGGACACCACGTCGACCGTGACGAGCTGCTCGACGCGTTCCTCGACTGCCTCGCCGTCCGGTACGACGCGCTCGAGTGGCCCTCGATGCTGTCGGACGTGCGCGGCCGGTCGGCGACGCTCGGGCGCGACGTGCGTGTCGAGCTACCGGGCGACCGGGTCCTCGTCGGTCGCGCCGCGGACCTCGCCGAGGACGGCGCGCTGCTCGTGGAGACGCGACCGGGTGAGGTCATCCGCGTGTCCGTCGGCGACGTCGTCCATCTGCGACCTACGGATCGAGGGTCCGCGCCACCAGGTCCTTGAACGCCGCGGCCGCCTCGCTCGTGCGTCTCCCGGGCGCGGCCGGTAGCGCACGTCCGTCGACGTGTGCAATGGGCTGCACCTCGCGGGTCGTCGACGTGAGGAACGCCTCCTCGGCGTCGGCGAGCGCGGACGCGGGGATGTCCTCTTCCGACGCGCCGGTGCACTCGATCACGAGATCGCGCGTGACGCCCTCGAGGCAGCCCGACGACAGCGGCGGCGTGACGAGGCGCCCGTCGACGACGAGGAAGACGTTGGTGCCGGTGCCCTCGCACAGGTGGCCGAGCGTGTTGGCGAAGATCGCTTCGCCGGCGCCGCGCTCCTTGGCCCACGCCAGCGCGACGACGTTCTCCGCATAGGAGACGGTCTTGAGCCCCGCGGTGGCGCCGCGCTCGTTGCGCGGCCAGGGGCACACGGCGACGTCGCACGTGCCCGGCCACGGCGTCGTGGGCGCCGCGGCGACGATCAGCGTCGGTCGAGCCTCGCCGCGGTCGGACCCGAGCGGCGCCGGGCCCCCGGTCAGCGTGACGCGCACGCGCCCGTCGTCGCCGTCGAGGTTCGCCTCCGCAGTCTCGACGACGGCACGCTCGAGCGTCGATCGGTCGGGGACGGCGAGCCCCAGCCCGTGCGCCGACCGCTCGAGGCGCTCGAGGTGGCGGCGCAGCGCGAAGACGCCACGGCCGCCGTACCACTTCAGCGTCTCGAACACGCCGTCGCCCGTGAGCAGCGCGTGGTCGAACGGCGACACGTGGGCGCTGCCGGCATCGACGAGGGCGCCGTCGATCCATACGTTCATGCCAGCCATCCGGCGCCTGAGGGCAAGGGCCGCGACGATGCCACCTCGAGCAGGCGCCGGGCCTTGAGCTCGGTCTCGGCCCACTCGCCGTCGGGGTCCGAGTCCCACGTGATGCCGCCGCCGGTACCGAACCGCAGCATGCCGTCGTCGATCCAGAACGTCCTGATGGCGACGTTCAGGTCCCCCGTCCGGCGCGCCGCGTCGACCCACCCCACGGCACCGCAGTAGACGCCGCGGGACGCCGTCTCGAGCTGGTCGATCATTCGCAGCGCGGCGAGCTTGGGTGCCCCGGTGACCGACCCGGGCGGGAACGTGGCGGCGAGGAGCTCCGGCCAGCCGGCGCCGTCGCGCAGGGTGCCCCGGACGGTCGACACGAGATGCCACAGCCCGGGGTGTTGCTCGCGGGCGCACAGCGCGGGCACGGTCACCGAACCGAACTCGCACACGCGACCGAGGTCGTTGCGGACGAGGTCGACGATCATCACGTTCTCGGCGGTGTCCTTCGGCAGGAAGCCGTCGGGCGCCGCCGCGGTTCCCTTTATCGGCCGGGACTCGACGGTGCGGTCGTCTCGGTGCAGGAAGCGTTCGGGCGACGCCGACGCGACGTGCACGCCGTGCTTCGGGAGGCGGACGACCGCCGAGTACGGCGCGGGGTTGCCGCGGGCGAGGGCGGCACCGAGTGCGGCGACGTCGGCGCCGGGTGGCGCCGTCGCCGACACGACGCGGCACAGGTTGACCTGGTACACGTCGCCGGCGGCGATCGCCTCGCGGATGGCGGTCACGCCCTTGCGGAACTGCGGCCCGTCGAGCGACGACGTCCACTCGCCCGGGTGCGGCCCGCGCCACGGC
>DASSOZ010000150.1:0-27707 GCA_035700105.1 Acidimicrobiales bacterium | reverse complement strand
GTACCACCGGTAGAACGGCATGTGCAGCGCCAGCGCGGCGTCGTCGAGGTGGTCGCGCTCGTGCTGGAAGGCGGTGAGGTCGCCGAGCTCGAACAGGTCGATGGCGAGCCCGATGTGCCCCTCGAGCGCGGTCTGGCCCGCCCCGTCGGCGTCGGCGCGGCGGATCAGCTCGCGTGCCGCCTCCGCCCGCGCGCGCGTCTCACCGGGGCGCCACAGCGTGCTGCGCAGCGCGGCGAGCGCCCCGGCGCGCAACCCATCGTCGTCGAGCTCGTCCGCCTGGGCCATCGCCTCGCGCGCCAACGCGACGCGCTCGTCGTAGCGCGACGGGTCGAGGTGCAACGCGAGCACGAGGTGGAAGACCGTGCGCACGCGCTTGTAGGTCGCCGCCCGACCGAGCATGTCGAGCGCGGCCTCGAGGATCTCGACGCGCTCACGGTCGAGCCAGCCGAAGTCCATCCCGACTGCGGCGCCCGGCATCGCCAGCGCGAGACCGGCATCGGAGAGCAGCTCGGCGTCGTCGATGCGACGCGCCACCCGCGCCGCCTCGAGCGCGTGCTCGCGACTCGCGGCGCTGGCGCCCGACGAGCGGCAGGCGCGTGCGAGCGACACGAGCGTGCTCGCCCTGCGGCGCTCGTCGACGAGCGCGCCCGCCTCCATCGCGTCGAGCGCCCGCTCGTAGTGGGCGCGTGCGTCCTCGTAGGCGAGGCGGGCCATGTCGTTGTCGCCGGCCTCGACCGACACCTCGACGGCGCGCTCGGCGGTCCCCGCGGGTGCGCCGGCGCAGTAGTGGCGGGCGAGCTCGGTGAGGCGCGCCATCGGGTCGGCGGCGGGCATGGACTCGAGTGCCCGGGCGATGCGGGCGTGCAGCCGGGCACGGCGGAGGCCGGCGAGCTCGCCCAGCAGCGACTCCTGGACGAGCGCGTGCGTGAACGCGTAGCGACCGGGTGCCGTCGGGTGCTCGACGACGAGCCCGGCGTCGGCGGCGGCGTCGATCAGGTCGAGCGTGTCGGCGTCGTCGACGACCGCCTCGACGACGGCGACGTCGAACTCGCGCCCCGCGACGGCGGCGGCGGTCAGCACGGTGGTGACCCGCTCGGGCAGCCGCTGCAGGCGACGGCCGATGACGTTGCCGATGCCGGCGGGCACGGACGTGGCGAGCCCGCCCTCGTCCTCGGCCAGGCGCAGCAGCTCGCTCACGAAGAACGGGTTGCCCTCGGCACGCCGCACGACGTCGTCGACGAGCGCGGTGTCGTCGTCGTTGTCGGGGTCCTTGTCCGCGGCGAGCAGCGCGACGGCGAGCGCGGCGGCGTCGTCGTCGGCGAGACGGCCGAGGCCGATGCGAGCGGCGCGCACCCGGGCCAGCTCGGCGAGCAGCGCGCCGAGCGCGTCCGACGATGCCACCTCGTTCTCGCGGTACGTGCCGACGACGAGCAGCGGGACCGACGCCACCGTCGACGCCAGGAACGCCAGCAGCTGCAGCGTTGCCGCGTTGGCCCAGTGGAGGTCGTCGAACAGCACGACGATCGGACGCTCGGCGGCGGCGCGCACGAGGAAGCCGGTCGCCGCGTCGAACACGAGGAAGCGGTCGCCGTCGCCGTAGCGGACCGCGTCGTCGGCCGGGTCGATCTCGACGCCGAGGCGCGCTGCGTACTCGGGAACGCGGGCCATCAGCGGGCGAAGGCGGACGTCGGCCGCCATGGCGTGCACGGTCTCCGGTGTCACCTGGTCGACGATCGCCCGGAGGATCTGGCGCCACGGCCAGAACGGCGGTGCGTCCTCGGCCTCGAAGCAGCGGCTCCACGCGACCGCCGGTTGCGTCGGGTGCGCGCCGGCGAGCGCGGCGATCTCCTCGAGAAACCGCGTCTTGCCGATGCCGGCGTCGCCGGTGACGAGCACGATCGACCCCCGCCCGGCGCACGCGTCCTCCAGCGCGGCCGTCACGGCGGCGAGCTCGTCACTCCGACCGATGAGCGGCGGCCCCACCGGCCCCCCCGGCCCCACCAGCTGCGCCGACCGCGCATCCTCCAACAAACCCGCGTTTTCGGCGCCCGAATCGGACACAGAACGCGAGTGTGTTGGAGGATGCGCGTCGAGGCTGCCGCTGCGGATGTCCGCTTCGAGCGCGCGGAGTTGCGGGCCGGGCTCGAGGCCGAGCTCGTCGAGGAGGCGCTCGGTGACGTCCCGGTAGACGGCGAGAGCCTCGGGCGTCCGGCCGGCGCGGTGGAGCGCCAGCATCAGCAGGCCGTGCAGCCGCTCCCGCCGCGGGTGGGCGGTGGTCAGCCGCTCGAGCTCGGCGATCGAGTCGCGGTGCCGCCCGAGCGCGAGTGCGGCGTCGATGCGGTCCTCGATCGCGCCGAGGCGCATCTCCTCCAGCCGTGCGACCTCGGTACGGGCGACGGGCTCGGTCGCGAGGTCGGCGAGCGCGGCGCCGCGCCACAGCGCGAGCGCGTCGTCGAGCAGCGCGCACGCGCGTGACGGGTCACCGCTGTCGCGAGCGGCGCGCGCGTCGGACACCAACCGCTCGAAGGCACCGGAGTCGACGTCCTCGTCGGCGACGTCGAGCACGTAGCCCGGCGCGACCGTGCGCAGGACGACGGGTGCGGCCTTCTTGTCCCGATCGGGCTCGATGAGCTTGCGCAGGTTCGATGCGTACGCCCGCAGGCTGACGAGGGCGCGCTCGGGCGGCTCGCCGTCCCACAGCAGGTCGGCCAGCTGGTCGACGGACACGACGCGCCCGCGCTCGACGAGGAGCGCGGCGAGGAACGCCCGCTGCTTCGGTGGCCCGAGCTCGATCACCCGCCCGTCGACGACCGCTTCCAGCGGCCCGAGCACGCGGAACTGGAGGTTGCGCCGTGACCCCATCCCGGCGCCCGAGGGTACCGTCCCGGTCGACGGCGGCGAGGACGGTCCGCCCCTCTTCACCCAGGGCATGAAGCAGGAGTTCACCGTCAAGTAGGGCCCACCACTGCACGAACTCGGCGTAGATCTGTACCTCTACGGTTCATTTCTACGCCGAGTTCGACGCTCTGGCCCCTATGGCCAGACGGCGCGTTCGTCGGCGTAGGGATCGTCGACGACCGACGAGTCGACGTCGAAGCGCATGGTGGGTCGGCGATCGGTGTCGTACGCCGACCAGCCGGGGTCGCCGTTGCGGGCGAACGACGTCCACCGCCCGTGCATCTCGTCGGCGAGCGACTGGGGTGCGGTGCCGCCGACGAGGATCTCGACACCGCCGCGGGCGAGACCGTCGAACACGAACGGGATCTCGAGGGCGTGGCACGACCCGAGCGCACCGCCGAACGCCGGCGTCGCCCACGTGAACAGGTACATCCACGCATCGCCGCCGGCGGCGAGCTGTGCCTCGGCCAGCCGGATCGCCGGGATGCGGAAGATCGAGTCGCTCATCACGGCGCTGAGCACCGCGGTGGACGGCGCCGCGCCGAGCCGGCGGCGGTAGACGTCGAGGGCGTGGTGGGCGCGGTCGGCGTCACCGAAGACGTCGACCATGCGGGCGACCAGCGCGCCGTCGTCGAGGTCCTGCATGCGCGGGTCGAACGCCGAGAAGAGGTGCCACTCGTCGAGGTTCGTCCCGATGACGAGGGCGACGTCGCGCACCGATCCGTCGCGCACGGCGTCGAGCGGCGGCCGCGGCAGCGTGACGCCGTCGACGACGGGCTCGAACGGGAGCAGGCCGCCGGGTGCCGCCGCGGTCGAGAGCGCGGTCGCGGCCGCGGTGAGCGTCTCGGTGGGGACGTCGCGGACGTCGTCGATGCCGACACCGGCGTGTGACAGCAGGCGCTCGGCGATCTCGCTCGCCGACGCCGCGTCGCGAACCGTCGATGACGCGCCGCTCTGCAGGATCGCCCGGCGGAACAGCCCACGCGCCGCCGGGAGCCCGAGCAGCGTGCCGATCGACATCGCGCCGGCGGACTCGCCGAACACGGTGACGTTGCCGGGATCGCCGCCGAACGCAGCGATGTTGTCGCGGACCCACTCGAGCGCCGCGACCTGATCGAGGATCCCGGCGTTGCCCGACCCG
The DNA here is from genome assembly GCA_035700105.1 of Acidimicrobiales bacterium. Taxonomy (GTDB): domain Bacteria; phylum Actinomycetota; class Acidimicrobiia; order Acidimicrobiales; family DASSOZ01; genus DASSOZ01. The sequence continues at coordinate 23,668 of DASSOZ010000150.1, read as the reverse complement.
GCGAACGCCTCGCCGCCGAGGTCACCGAGGTGCGTGAATCCGAACGGCCCGAGGCGGTAGTTGATCGTGACGACGACCGTGCCGCGTTGCGCGAACCGCGTGCCGTGGTACCACGGCACGCCGCCCGACCCGCTCGTGAACGCGCCGCCGTGGATCCACACCATGACCGGCCGCCGCGCGTCGTCCGCGGCGGGCGTCCACACGTTGAGGTAGAGGCAGTCCTCGCTCTCCGGCCGCTCGGCGCCGCCGAGGAACTTCTCGAGGTTGAGCGCGCCCTGCGGCGAGTTCGCGCCGAACGACGTCGCCGCTCGGACGCCGTCCCACGGCTCAGCGGCCGCCGGCGGGGCGAACCGCCGCTCGCCGACCGGGGGCGCGGCGTAGGGGATGCCCTTGAACACGAGCACGCCGTCGAGCTCGCTGCCCTCGAGCTTGCCCTGCCGCGTGTCGACGATCGTCATGGTCACAGTCGACCACCTACCCGGCCGTACGCTCCAACCCGTGGCGATCGTGCTCCTCGTCGTGCTCGTGGCGGTGGTCGCCGCCGGCATCGTCGGTGCGGTCGTCCTGTCGCGGCGGGTGAAGGACGAAGCGGCGCGGGCAGATGCGACCGCAGCCGAGCTGGCGTCGGCGCGCGCCGAGCTGCGGGCGTCCGGTGACGAGCGGGACGCGGCTGTCGCGCGCGCGGACGCCGCTGATGCGCTCGTCCGGTCGATGTGGTCGCTCGAGCTGCTGCGCGTGGCGCGCGAGTGGGCGGTGACGGGCGGCGGCGCCGACGACGTCGCCCCGGTCGCTGCCGACACCGGCGCCGAGCTGACGACGGCGCTGCGGCTCGAGCTCGACCGCCGTCGCGAGGAGACGGGCGTGCCCGGGGAGCTCGGCGTCGTGTCGCTCGCGGACGTCCCGGTCGCGTCGGCGCTGGCCGCGTTGCGGCTCGTCGAGGAGGTGCTCGCCGCGGTGTCGCGGCCGTCGGAGGGATTCACCGTCGCGCTGCGGTCCGGCGGCGACGCGTCGCTCGCTGCGACCATCACGCTCGATGCGGTCGACGCGCCCGACGTCCCCGCGGTGCTGCGCGACGTCGCGACCGACACGGGTGCGTCCATCGCCGTCGACGGCGCGGTCGTGACGGTGACCGTGCGGTGCTGACCGACCGGTTCGACGACGCGCTCGTGTTCGCGTCGGACGTGCACCGCGACCACGTGCGCAAGGCGACCGGTGTGCCGTACGTGTCGCACCTGCTCGCCGTCGCGTCGCTCGCGCTCGAGGCCGGGGCCGGGGAGGACGTGGCGATCGCCGCGCTTCTGCACGACTGCGTCGAGGACTGCCACGTGACGATCGCGCAACTGCGTGCGCGCTTCGGCGACGCGGTGGCGTCGATCGTCGACGAGGTGACCGAGACCGACGAGGACCCCAAGCCGCCGTGGCGACCGCGCAAGGACGCGTACCTCGCGCACCTCGAGACGGCGTCGCCGGGTGCACTCGTCGTCAGCGCCGCCGACAAGCTGCACAACGTGCGGACGATGCTCGTCGAGCTCCGGAGCGCCGGTACGTCGCTGTGGTCGCGCTTCCACGCCGGGCCCGACGAGCAGGTGTGGTTCCACCGCTCGGTGGCCGACGTCATCGCCCGGCGCCTCCCCGGCCCGCTGGCCGACGCGCTGTCTGCTGCGGTGGACGACCTCGCCGCCGCGATCGCCGCGTCGTCGCGACCGTGAGCTGGCGCGTCGCCGCTGCCGGGTACCTGCTGCTTGCGATCGCGTGGGCACTCGGCAACCCGGTGTCGGCCGCACCCGACGAGCCGCAGAACGCGGTGAAGGCGTACGCCACCGCGACCGGCCAGCTGCGGGGCGCACCGTACGCCTCGCCCGTGCGGGACCCGAACGACCCGCGGGAGGCGTGGTTCCGCCGCGCCGGTCGCGTGTACGACCTGCCCGCGCGCCTCGTCCCGCCGACGAACACGCGGTGCTACGCGTTCGACCCGCACAAGCCGGCGAGCTGCCAGGACGAACCGGCTCCACCGCGCGCTCCCGGCGACATCGTCGGCGGCACGCAGCTCGCCCGCTATCTGCCCGTGCTCTACGCGCCCGCGGGCGTCGCGTTCGCGTCGGCGCGCTCGTACGACGACGGCATCCGGCGCGCCCGCCTGGTCGATGCCGTGCTGTTCGCCTTCCTCGTCGGGTGGGCGTTGCGGCTGGCGGGTCGGCGCGCGGGTGCCGGCGTCGCGCTCGCGGTGACGCCGATGGTCGTGTTCCTGTCGTCGTCGGTGTCGACGAGCGGGTTGGAGGCGGCCGGCGGCGTCCTGCTCTGGATCGCCGCGCTGCGCGCGTTCGCGGGTGGTGCGACCGACGCGTGGGCGGCGATGGCGGTCGGCGGCGCCGTCGTCGCCCTCGGACGCGGCGTCGGCCCGCCCATTGTCGTCGCCGTCGTCGTCATCGCCCTCCTCCTGGCGCGTTTCGGTGAGTTCGGCTCGCTGTGGCACACCCAACTCACCGAAACGCCGGTGAGGGCGGCCGTCGGCGTCCTCGCGCTCGCCGTCGCCGGCGGTGTCGCGTGGACGTTTCTCGCCATGCCGCACCCACCGCTCGACCTCGGTGTCGCGCGTGACCACCTCGGCGAGGCGTGGCGGGCCATGCCCGAGCAGCTGCGCGAGACCGTCGGCGTGTTCGGGTGGCTCGACACGCGCATGTCCGAGACCGTGTACCGCGTCGTGGGCGCCGTCGTCGGTGCCGGACTGATCGCCGCCGTCGCCGTCGACCGGACGTGGCGCGCGCTCGTCCTCGTCGCGCTGACGATCGGCGCGGTCGTCCTCGACATCGCCGTCGCCGTGCTCGTCGAGGCGCAGATCGGCTACGGGATGCAGGCGCGCTACGTCCTCGCGTTCGCCGTCGGCATCCCGATCGTCGCCGCGTGGCTGCTCGCGCAGCGACGCGCGCTGCCGCCCGCCGTCGTCGCCGCCATGTTCGTCGCCGCCGGCGCACTGCACGTCGTCGCGTTCGTGGCCAACGCGAACCGCTACGGCGTCGCGCTGATGCCCGAGGTCGCGATCGCGGTCGCCGGCGCGGTGCTGTTGGCTGCGTCGGGCGGGTTACGGCTCGTCGAGCCAGACCGCGGGGTCGACGCGCGCGCCGCCGATGAACACCTCGAAGTGCAGGTGTGAGCCGGTCGAGAAACCGGTGCTCCCCATCGTGCCGACGAGCTGACCCGCGTCGACCTGCTGGCCCGGCTGCACCTGGACGCCGGCGAGGTGGCCGTAGAGCGTCTTCATGCCCATGCCATGGTCGACGACGATCATGATCCCGTAGCCGCTGTAACCCCGCGGGGCCCAGCCGGCGACCTCGACGACGCCGGGGTACGCGGCGAACACGGGGTCGTTCGTCGAGCCGTCGATGTCGAGACCGGGGTGGCGGTGGCTGCCGCGTCCCTCGCCGAACACGCCGGTCACCGCGCCGGCCGCCGGTCGCACCTTGTGCGGCTTCGGAACGGTGATCGTCGTCGTCGGCGCGGCCGCGTCACGCCGTCCGGCGCTCGACCGGGCGGCACGGAACTCGCCGCCGCCGAGGAACGCGGTGCGGTCGGCGGTCCAGCCTGCGTCGGTTGCAGAGGCCGCAACGGCGCGCCGCGATTCCACCGAACTGGGGTGGAGGGACGTGGCGGTCCAGGCGAAGAAAACGGGGACCGCCAGAACGGCGAGCGCGCGCGGCGAACGGAGTCGTCGCATGGGGTTCACCAAGAGGGTAACGGCCGCGAGCGCGCGACCTGCACCTCTCAGCGGCGATTTGGGCCGTTTGGCGGAGGTTCGGTGACGAAGTCGATCAGCCGTTCGACCGATCCCACCAGTGCGGGCGCCAGGTCGGCGTACGTGCCCACGCGGGCGAGCAACCGCCGCCAGAACTCGCCGGGCGTGCCCGGGAAGCCGATCGCGTCGAGCACGCCATCCTTCCACGGGCGCCCGCGCGCGACGGTCGGCCACTCGCCGCCGGGCAGGCCCGCAACCCGGGGGTTCACCGCCTGCCAGACGTCGACGAACGGTGTGCCGGTGACGAGGACGTGGGCGCGGTGGCGGCGCGTCACCTCGGCGGCGATACGCGCCTCCTTGCTGCCGTCGACGAGGTGGTCGACGAGGACGCCGAGCCGACGCGCCGGTCCCGGGCGGAAGCGCTCGATCTCCCGCTCGAGCACGTCGATGCCGTCGAGGCGCTCGACGACGACGCCCTCGACGCGCAGGTCGTCGCCCCACACCTTCTCGACGAGCTCGGCGTCGTGCACGCCCTCGACCCAGATGCGGCTCGCCCGCGCCACGTGCGCGGGTGCGCCGGCCACCGCGGTCGATCCCGACGCCGTGCGCGTCGCCGCCGTCGTCTGCGGCTGCGCGCGCGGCGCGACGAGCGTGACGTCGCGCCCGTCCACACCGAAGGCGCCCGGCAACATGCGCAGCTCGCGCTCGAGCCCGGTCGCACCGCGCACGACGACGGCGTCACCGCGGACGCGCACGACGCGCCCCGTGAAGCCCGACGCACGGTGCTCGACGACCAGACCCGTCGCCGCCTCGACCGCGGGCCACGTGCGCCGCTGCCGCTCGAACCCGTCGATCGGACCGCTGAGGATCCCGCTCCACCGATCGGCCATCGACCGGCGATTGTGGCAAGGCGCGGTGCGTCAGTCGGTGATCTGCACGACGAGGACCGCCATGTCGTCCTCGGACGCGTCGCCGGCGCGGTACGCCGTGACCGCGTCGGCGACACCGCCGGCGATCTCGTCGGCGGACGCACCGGCCAGCGAGTGAAGCGTCGACTCGAGTCGGTCGTCGCCGAACAACCCGTCGCTGCCGTGCGCCTCGGTCACGCCGTCGGTGAACAGCACGACGGTGTCGCCCGCGCCCAACATGACCGACGTGTTCTCGACCGAGACGTCGGGGAAGACGCCGAGCAGCGTGCCCGGCGCACCGGCGCGCTCGACACGACCGTCGGCGCGAACGACGACCGGATGGGGGTGCCCGGCGAGCGCGAGCGTCAACGAGCGCGACGGTCCTGCGGACAGGACGCCGTACGCCATCGTGAGGAACCGCTCGTCGGTGACGTTCTGGCGCACGAGCGCGTCGTTCACCTGGCCGAGCACGACGTCCGGCCCGCCGGTGTGGTGGGCGAGGGCCCGCAGGGTGTAGCGCGCGAGCGCAGTGACGCCCGCGGCGTCGGCGCCCTTGCCGCACACGTCACCGATGACGAGCGCCCACGCGTCGCCGCCGAGCGTGAAGACGTCGTAGAAGTCGCCGCCGACGTCGAGACCCTCGCCCGACGCGAGGTAGCGGGCCGCCAACGACACGCCGGGGATCGCCGGCAGCTCGACCGGGAGCAGCGACTCCTGCAGCCGGCGGGCGACGTGCGCGCGCTCGGAGAAGAGGCGCGCGTTGTCGGCGGCGAGCGCCGCCCGCCGCGCCAGGTCCGTCGCCAGCTCGAGGTCGGCGTCGCCGTACGGCGGCGAGTCCGGCCCGCGTACGAGCGTGAGCGCGCCGAGCGTCCGGCCCCGCGCCACCAGCGGCACGACCATCGAGGACGCGAGCCCGAGCTGTCGCAGCAACGCGAGCTCCGACGGGTCGGCGAAGCGCTCGAGCGCGCGCGGGTCGATCACGGGCGTGAGCTCCGGCGTACCGGTGCGGATGACGTTCGGCGCACCGCGGTCGCGCGAGGCGGGGAACGGGGAGTTCTGCCACCACGACCGACCGAGCACGCCCGCGTCGGGGTCGACGTGGCGGAACCCGAACCGCCGCACGCTCCCGTCGTCGCGCACCGCGCTGACACCGCACCAGTCGGCGAGGCGGTCGACCGCGAGGTGCGCCGTCGTCGTGAGGATCGTGTCGACGTCCAGCGACGCCGCCAGTGCCTCGCCGGCGCGCGCCAGGAACGACACACGATCGCGAGCGGCGCGCTCGGCCTCGAACGCGCGCGCACGCTCGAGCGCGATCGCGCACTGACTCCCGAGCGCCCGTAGCTCGTCGCGGTCGTCGACCGTGAGCGGGCGGGCGTGGGTGAAGCGGAGCCCGAGCGCGCCGAACGGCGGTCCGTCCGTCGCCAGCGGCAGGGCGACGGCGGCGCGGGTGTCGGGAAGCACCGACGACGACACCGCCGCGTAGCGCTCCCGGAACTCGTCGCCGGTGACACTCACGAGCCGGCCGTCGCGGATCGCGTCGTTCACCGGCGCCACGTCCGACAGCGGCCACGTGTGCCACTCGGACAGCTGGCCCCCTTCGTACCCTGCGATCGCCACGAGCCGGACCGTCGCGCCGTCGGGCTCCAACAGCGCGAGCACCGCGCCATCGGCGCCGGACGCCCGCAGCGCGAGGTCGACGGACGTGCGGGCGACGTCGTCGACCGTGATCGCACCCGCGAGTCCGGCCGTGACCTCGAGCAGTCGGCCCATCCGCGCCGCGGTCCGACGCATCTCGCTGACGTCGCGCGCGATCGCTGACGCGCCGATGACGTTGCCCGCCGCGTCGAGGAGCGGCGAGATCGTCAGCGAGACGTCGACGATGCGGCCGTCCTTGCACCGGCGACGCGTCTCGTACGTGGCGACCTCGCGGCCGGCGCGCAGCCGCTGGAAGATCGACGGCAGCTCGTCGGGCGAGTCGTCGGGGACGAGGAGGCTGACGTGCTGCCCCACGGCCTCCGCTGCGGTGTAGCCGTAGAGCCGCTCGGCGCCCGCGTTCCAGCTCGTGATCGTGCCGTCGAGCGTCTTGCTCAGGATCGCATCCGACGCGGACCGGACGATCGCCGCGAGGTCGTCGCGCGGCTCGTCGTGATCCGGTCCTTCCGCCGTTGCACCGCCCACCACCGCACCAGTCTTGCCGCGATCGCTCACAATCGGCGGCCCGTAGGCTGCTGACATGGATCTGACCTATCCGCCCGACGCGGAGTCGTTCCGCGCCGAGATCCGCACGTGGCTCGAGGCGAACCTCCCCGACGGATGGGGCGAGCCCGGGTTCGAGATGACGCCCGACGAGCGCGAGCGCTTCAACACCGAGTGGACCGAGAAGCTGTTCGAGGGCGGCTGGATCTGCGCGACGTGGCCGACGGAGTACGGCGGCAAGGGCCTGACGACGATGCAGGGTGTCGTGCTCGCCGAGGAGTTCGCCCGTGCGGGCGCGCCGCTGCGTGCGGACTTCTTCGGTGACACGCTCGTGGGCCCGACGATCCTCCAGTGGGGTACCGAGGAGCAGAAGAAGCAGTTCCTCCCCGGGATCATGAAGGGGACGATCGCGTGGTGCCAGGGCTTCTCCGAGCCCGACGCCGGTTCCGACCTCGCCGGCCTGAAGACGCGCGCCGAGCTCGACGGCGACGAGTGGGTCGTCAACGGGCAGAAGGTCTGGACGACGCAGGCGCAGTTCGCCGACTACTGCTTCGTCCTCGCCCGCACTGATGCGAACGCGCCGAAGCACGCCGGCATCTCGTACCTGCTCGTGCCGATGAAGCAGCCGGGCATCACGGTCCGGCCCATCGAGCAGGTCGACGGCAGCGCCGAGTTCAACGAGGTGTTCTTCGACAACGCCCGCTGCCCGAAGGACAACGTCGTCGGCGGCGTCAACAACGGGTGGAAGGTGGCGATGACGACGCTCGGCTTCGAGCGCGGCATGTCGGCCACCACATCGCACCGCCGCTTCCAGAAGGAGCTCGACCAGATCGTCGAGATCGCCCGCAAGAACGGGAAGGCGTCGGACCCGTTGACGCGCCAGCGGCTCGCGGCGGCGTGGTCGCGCGTGAAGATCATGGAGGTCAACGGCTACCGCGCGCTGTCCGACGTGCTGCACGGGACCAAGCAGGCCGCCGCGCTCGGGCCGCTCAACAAGATGATCTGGTCCGAGTACCACCAGCGGGCCATGGAGCTGGCGATGGACGTGCTCGGCATGGACGGGCAGTTGCTGACCGGCTCGGAGGACGAGGCGTTCGTGCCCGGTGTCGGGCGGCGCCGCGGCCGCCCGGGCTACGCGGTGTCGCCGCTGCAGGCGTCGTTCTTCTTCTCGCGCTCGGAGACGATCTGGGGCGGGACGTCGCAGATCCAGCGCAACATCGTCGGCGAGCGCGTGCTCGGCCTGCCGAAGGAACCGAAGTGATCGCGCTCGCCGGCCGGTTGCGCGGGCGCCAGCCCGCCGACCGGTGATGGGGTCCGGGGGCGCAGCCCCCGCGGAAGACCGGCGAGCGCGTGCTCGGCCTGCCGAAGGAACCGAAGGCCGCCTCGGCGTGACCGCTTGATCCTCGTCGACCTGTCGCGGGTCGGCGCGTCGCGCCCGGGTCGTGATCTGTTCCGCGACCTCTCGCTCACCATCAGCGACGGCGACCGGCTCGGCGTCGTCGGCCTGAATGGCACCGGCAAGTCGACGCTGCTGCGCTTGATCGCCGGTGACGTCGAGCCCGAGTCCGGCGTCGTGCGACGCGGGCGGGACACACGTGTCGGGTTCCTCGGCCAGCGACCGGTGCTGCCGACCGGGACGGTGCGCGAGGCGGTCGGCGAGCACTGGGAGGCGGCGGCCATCCTCGACCGGCTCGGTATGTCGCCGCTCGCCGACGCGCCGACGTCGACGCTGTCGGGCGGCCAGGCCAAGCGCGTCGCGCTGGCGCGGCTGCTCGTCACCGAGTCGGACCTGCTGGTGCTCGACGAGCCGACCAACCACCTCGACATCGCGGCCATCGAGTGGCTCGAGGCGCGGCTGGCAGCGTTTCGCGGCGGCCTCGTCCTCGTCACCCACGACCGCCACGTGCTCGACCGCGTGACCAACCGCGTGCTCGAGCTCGACCGTGGGCGCGGGTACGTCCACGAGGGCGGGTACCAGGCGTACCTCGACGCGCGTGCCGTGCGCGAGGAGCAGGCCGTCGAGGCCGAGGCGACGCGCCGGAACCTGGCCCGCAAGGAGCTGGCCTGGTTGCGGCGGGGCGCGCCGGCGCGGACGCGCAAGCCGCGGGCGCGCATCGAGGCGGCGACGGCGATCGTCGAGGGGCGGATGGAGGCGGCGGCGCGGTCGGGTGACCTCGAGCTCGACGCGTGGAAGCCGCCCCGGCTCGGCGACAAGGTGATCGAGGCGTACGGGCTCGCGCACCGATGGTCGGTCGACGACGGCGAGCCGTTCCTGTTCGAGCACCTCGATGTCGTCCTCGACAACCGCGACCGCCTCGGCGTGCTCGGTCCGAACGGCAGCGGGAAGTCCACGCTGCTCGACCTCCTCGCCGGCCGGGTCGCGCCGGTCGCCGGCCGGATCGACGTCGGCCCGACGGTACGGCTCGGTTACTACGACCAGCTGGGCGTCGACCTCGACACGGCGATGCGCGTACGCGATGCCGTCGCCGGCCCCACCCGCAAGGCGTCGTGGGAGGAGGACCGGCTGCTCGAGCGGTTCTGGTTCGACGCCGACGCCCGCTACGCGGAGATCGGCACGCTGTCGGGCGGCGAGCGCCGGCGGCTGCAGTTGCTGCTCGTGCTCGCGCAGCGGCCGAACGTGCTGTTCCTCGACGAGCCGACCAACGACCTCGACCTCGACACGCTCCGCACCCTCGAGGACTTCCTCGACGACTGGCCGGGCGCGCTGGTCGCCGTCAGCCACGACCGCGCCTTCCTCGAGCGAACGGTCGAGCGCACGATCACGCTGGGGCCTGCGCATTCACCGGATCGACGCGCGGCGGCCTCGCATAGCCCGCGTAGCGACGCCGCCGCGCGCCGAGCCGAGCCGACCGAGCGAAAGCGGCGGCCGCCGACGATCGTGCGCAAGGAGCTGAAGGCGGCCGAGCGCGACGTCGACGCCGCGACGCGCGAGCGCGACCGCGTCCACGCCGAGCTGGCGACGGCGGCGGCGTCGGGTGACCACGTCGCGCTGCGCGACCTCACGTCACAGCTCACCGCCGTCGAGCAGCGCCTCGCGGAAGCGGAGGAACGCTGGCTCGCGCTCGCCGAGGAAGCCGACAGCCACTGAACTCGGCGTAGAAAGTTGCGCCGAGCGCAACGATCTACGCCGAGTTCAGTCCGGCGCTACTTGCCCCAGACGCGCTGGCGGTCGGGTTCGATGCGCAGGATCACGCGCTCGGTCGTGATCGCCGCGTCGGGATAGTCGCTGCCCTTGTACTTGCGGCTGAGCTCGTCGATGTTCTCGCGGGCGTCGTCGCCGGCGACGGTCTCGACGACGCGACCGCGGACCTCGGCGTAGTGGTAAGGGTTCTCGCGGTCGACGATCGTCACGCACACCCGCGGGTCGCGCTGCACGTTGCGGTACTTCTGCCGCCCCGTCTCGGTGTTGATGACCAGGTGGCCGTCGTCGGCGCCGACCCACATCACGTGCGTGCTCGGCATGCCGTCGGGCAGGTAGGTCGTGAAGGCGGCGAAGTTCGGGCGCTCGAGCAGTTCCTTGACGTCTGGTTCGAGGGGCATGTGCCCCTTCCTATCCGCCGCCCAGCGCTACGAGAACTTCGTCGTGCAGCAGGCCGTTCGACGACACCGCGTTGCCGCCCTCGGGCCACGCCCGCCCGTCGAGGTCCGTGAACCGCCCGCCGGCCTCCTCGACGATCACCTGCAGCGCGGCGAGGTCCCACAGTGACACCTCGGGCTCGAGCGCGACCTCGATGGCGCCCTCGGCCACGAGCACGTGCTGCCAGAAGTCGCCGAAGGCGCGCGTCCGCCAGAACCGTCGCGCGAGCGCACCGAACTGCGGGCCCCGGCCGATCTCGTCCCAACCCGTGAGCGACGCGTAGGAGAGGTGCGCGTCCGCAACGGCGCCGACACGCGACACGTGGATGCGCTCGCCGTCGGCGAACGCCCCCTCGCCCGTCGCCGCCCACCACCGACGCCCGAGCGCGGGCGCCGACGCGACGCCGACGACGCCGCGGCCCTCGTGTTGCAGCGCCACGAGCGTCGCCCACACGGGGATGCCGCGCACGTAGTTCTTCGTGCCGTCGATCGGGTCGACGACCCAGCGCCACGGCGACCCCTCGGGACCGTCGACGCCGAACTCCTCGCCGAGCACGACGTGGTCGGGTCGTTCGGACCGCAGCCGCCCGCGGATGAGCTCCTCGGCGGCGCGGTCGGCCTCGCTCACCGGCGTCATGTCCGGCTTCGACTCGACGGCGAGGTCGAGGGCGCGAAAGCGCGACATCGTCAGCGCGTCGGCGGCGTCGGCCAGCTCGAGCGCGAGCTGCAGATCGGGGTTCACGATCCTCCAACACACTCGCGTTTTCGGGCCGGATTCGGCCGCGAAAACGCGGTTTTGTTGGAGGATGCGCGGGCGGGGCTACGCGTCAACGGAGGTCGCCGACCGGAGCGCCTTCAGCGTCGACGCGGCGATGCCCGGGCCGTCGAGTCCGAGCCGGGCGAGGATCACCGCCGGCTTCGCCTGGGGGATGAACCGGTCGGGGACGCCGAGGACGAGGACCGGGGGCGACTCGCGATGCTGGTCGAGCTCGGCGATCGCGTCGGCCATCGACATGCCGATCCCGCCGGTGCGGAAGCCGTCCTCGACGGTGACGACGAACGGGTGGCGGGCGGCGTCGTCGAGCATGGCGGGGTCGAGCGGCTTCACGACACGCGCGTCCCACACCGTCGCCGACACGCCCTCGCGCTCGAGCAGCAGCGCCGCCTCCTCCGCGGCCTCGACGAGCTTGCCGACGGCGAGGATGCAGACATCGCGGCCGTCGCGCACGCGCCGCGCCCGGAGGCCGGAGCCGACCTCGTCGGGCGACACCTGGCGCGCCGCCCCTTTCGGGTAGCGGATGGCGACGGGCCCGTCGACGAGTCGCAGCGCGTCGTCGAACATGCGCTCGAGCTCCTGGGCGGAGGACGGGGCGAAGATCGTCATCCCCGGCACCTTCTGCAGGTACGCCATGTCGAGGACGCCGTGGTGGCTCGGGCCGTCGTCGCCGGTGATGCCGGCGCGGTCGAGGCAGAAGACGACCTTCTGGCCGTGCAGGCCGACGTCGTACATCGTCTGGTCGAACGCTCGGGTGAGGAACGTCGAGTAGACGGCGACGACGGGGTGCATGCCGCCCATCGCCAGGCCGGCGGCCATCGTCACCGCGTGCTGCTCGGCGATGCCGACGTCGATGATGCGGGCGGGGAAGCGCTCCTGGCACTTCAGCAGTCCGGTCGGCCCCGGCATGGCCGCGGTGATGGCGACGAGCTTCGGGTCGCGCTCGGCGGCCTGGAGCAGCGCGTTGGTGAACGCTTCGGTGTACGTCAGCGGCGTGTCGGTGGCGCGCAGCGGACCCGTGGCCGGGTCGAAGACCGGGACGTCGTGGAGGTGCTTCTCGTCGTCGTCCTCCGCGGGGCCGTAGCCGAGGCCCTTCGTCGTCAGGACATGGACGACGATCGGCCCGTCGAACTCGGCGGCGTCGCGCAGCGCCCGCTCGAGGCCGGCGATGTCGTGGCCGTCGATGGGCCCCGTGTAGCGGACGCCGAGCGCCTCGAAGAACGCGATCGGCTCGAGGACCTCGCGCAGCGCCGTCTCGAGACCCTTGCGGGCGCGGTCGAGGTGCTCGCCGACGCCGGGTACCCGGCGGATCGCCGCCTCGAGCCGCTCCTTCTGCCGCACGTACGACGGGTTGAGCCGAAGCCGGCTGAGCCCCTCGCTCAGGCGGGAGATCGTCGGCGCGTACGAGCGGCCGTTGTCGTTGAGGATGATCACGACGCGCCGCCCGCTGTGGCCGAGGTTGTTGAGCGCCTCGTACGCCATGCCGCCGGTCATCGACCCGTCGCCGATCACGGCGACGACACGGCGGTCGTGCTGGGCCGGGTCGTCGTCGAGCGCCAGCGCCGTGCTGATGCCGTGCGCGTAGCTGAGGATCGTCGACGCGTGGCTGTTCTCGACCCAGTCGTGATCCGACTCGGCGCGCGACGGGTAGCCGCTGAGCCCCCCGTCCTGGCGCAACTGCGGGAAGCGGCTCATCCGGCCGGTGACCAGCTTGTGGACGTACGCCTGGTGGCCGGTGTCCCACAGGACGATGTCCCTGGGCGAGTCGAACACGCGGTGGACGGCGAGCGTGAGCTCGACGGCGCCGAGGTTGCTGCCGAGGTGGCCGCCCGTCACCGCCACCGACTCGACGATGAACGTCCGGATCTCCTCCGCGAGTGTGGCCAGCTCGTCATCCGACAGACGGCGCAGGTCGGCGGGGGAGCGGATCGTGTCGAGGATCATGGCGACCGCTTCACGCTACCCGTCCCCCGCCGGCCAACCCGATTCAGGTCAGGCGCGTCGCGCCCGCGTCACCTCCTCTCTCCTTCCGACGACGAGTGCGGTGCCACCCGCGACCATGAGCAGCCCGGCGAGCGCCAACAGCACGCGGGCGTCGCTGCCCGTGCGGGCGAGCTGGACGCCGAGGACGGCCACGCTCCCGGTCGTCGCGGCCGCCGTGGTCGGCGGTGCGGTGGTCGGCGGCTCGGTCGTCGGCGGCGCAGTCGTCGTCGTGGTGACGACCGCGCCGAGGACGAGCGGCGTCGGTGGCGTGCCGTCGCTGTTGCGACCAAGGGTCGTCGTCGTCGAGCGGGACCCGCAGTCGTCGTCGACCCAGAACACCTTGTGCTTGACGTCGGCGCCCTGCGACAGCCCGTCGGTCTCGACGGTGACCTTCACGAGCCACCCCTGCTGGTCGTTCGGCTCGGCGCCCGCGTCCTTCGCGGCCGCGAGCGCGCCGGTCAGGTCGTACTGCTGCGTCGCGTCCTGGTCGTCGGCGTTGCCCTGGCTGTCGCCGCCGACCTGCACCGACGACCCGCCCGACGGCGTGAGCGCGTAGCCCCGGTTGGGACCCCACAGCTCGAACGCCACCGTCGACGCGCCCGGTCCCGACTCGAACCCGTACCAGTCGAGGTTGAAGACGCAGCTGACGTGCGGCTCGTTGTCCCGGTGGCCCTGACCGCCGGGGTTCTTGTCGCCGTTCCCGGGCTGGTCGACCGGTGTGCCGTCCACCTTCAGCACCCCGTTGTTCCCGGCCGGCTGGCCGGCGCCCTTGTTCTGTCCCGGCGCGTCCGCGCTGTTGCCGGGATCTGTCGGCTGCACGGCCGTCGCCGGGGCCGCCAACGCGCTGCCGAGCGCGATGACGCCCGCGACGACGAGCACGAAGCCAGCTCGCCGACCCCGCCTGCTGGTGCGTGTCATGCGCACCACCCCCCTTCCCGACGCGGATGATCCGCCGGTCACGGAGCGTGAGGAAGGAGGGTTTTGGGGGGTGACCCGATCGGGCCGAGCCGTTCACGCCGCAGCGGAGCGGGTGGTGCCCGCTGCGTGCCGACCGACAGGATCGCCGTCGTCAACCCGCGCACGGGAGACGTGATCGAGCGGGTGCCGGTCGGCGATCCGCGCGGCGCCGTGGACCGGGCGGTGAAGGCGCGCGCGACGGGTGGGCCCGCACGCCGGCGTCACAGGAGCACGCGCAGCAGGCGCGGCGCGAGCTGGAGGCGGGCACGGTGAGGATCAACGCCGCGTTCGGCGGCGCGCCCGGCGGCGCGGCCACGCCGAACAAGCGGAGCGGGCTCGGCTTCGGGTACGGCCCGGCGCTGCTCGACGAGCTCACGCGGACGAAGGTCGTCCACTACCGAGCCGCGTCAGGATCGGCGACAGGTGCCGGACGGTGAGCACAGCCATCCCGTAACCGGCGCAGAAGACGACCGCCCCGCCGACGGCGTCGAGGAAGTAGTGGTTCGCGGTCACGACGATGCAGAACACGGTGATCAGCGGATAGAGAACGACGAGCAGCCTCGCCCACGGCTTGCGTGCCGCCGGCCACAGCACGAACGTCACCCACAGCGCCCACCCGCAGTGCAGCGAGGGCATCGCCGCGTACTGGTTCGAGACCTTCGCCATGGCGCCGGAGTCGAACGACCACAGCCCGCCGATCTTGTCGAGCGTGTCGACGAACCCGTACGACGACGGCAGCAGCCGCGGCGGCATGAGCGGGTACAGCGCGAACCCGATCAGCGCGAGGGCGGTCGTCCACGCCAGCGTGTTGCGCCACAAGGGGTAGCGCTCGGGCATCCGCCGGAACAGCCAGATGAGCGCCACGGCGGTGACGACGAAGTGGGCGCTGCCGTAATAGACGTTCCAGAACTGGATGAACCGCCGCGCGCCCAGGAACGCCTGCTGGATCGCCTCCTCGTGGAAGACGTGGAGCCACTCCTCCCACCGGATGATGTGGCGGGCGTTGTTGAACGCGTGGCGGGCCGACACGACCGCCGACCCCTGCGTGTTCCGCACCGCGGTGTAGATGCCGTAGAACGCGAGGACGTAGAGCACCTCGCGCCACCAGCGCAGGGTGCCGGCCCGCACCTCCGTCGTCGCGGTCTCGACGACCACCGTCTCAGTGCCAGCCACGGTCGTTGCGATCGGGCGCGA
Source organism: Acidimicrobiales bacterium (assembly GCA_035700105.1). Lineage (GTDB taxonomy): Bacteria > Actinomycetota > Acidimicrobiia > Acidimicrobiales > DASSOZ01 > DASSOZ01. Next base: position 8,328 of record DASSOZ010000150.1, on the reverse strand, counting down.
GGGAAGCGCCAGCGACGAGCGCCAGCCGAGCGTGCGTCGAGCGCGAGCGAGCCAGGTCGAGGAGCGACGCGACGCAGAGCGAGGCCATCAGCACGGCGCTCATGCAACCACCCGTCCGTCGGCGAGGGGCCGTCGTCCGAGCGCGAACGACGGGGCGCCCAGCAGGCTCACGACGAGGTTCATCCCGTAGAAGAAGATGCCGAGCGCGATCGCCTGGGTGTGCGATGCGCCGAGCCCGCTGTTCACGAGGAAGATGACGAGCGCGCCCTCGCGTAGCCCGATGCCGCCGATCGAGATCGGCAGGACCTGCGCCACCGCGACCATCGGGAAGAACGCGAGGAACACGGTGAAGCTCACGTGGACGCCGAGCGCCTTGGCAGCGAGGAACGCGGCGAGGACGACGCTCAGCTGGTACACGAACCCGACGGCGACGACCCACGCGACGGCGGGGGGCTCGCGCCGGAAGCGGTCGAGGCCGAGGTGGACGGCCCCGAGCCAGCGCAGCCACGCCTGACGGTGGCCGCTGAGCCGCCCGCCGAGCCGGGGATGGGCGGCGAGGAAGATGACCGCACCGAGCAGCACGAGCGTGCCGACGGCGAGGCCGATGGCGAGCTCGACCGCGATCCCGGGCACCTGCAGCAGACCGCGGTTGATGGCGAAGCCGGCGAGCGTGATGAGTGGCAGCACGAGCCACCCGGTGAGCCGCTCGAGCACGACCGACGCGAACGCGCTGTGCCCGTCGCCGGTGTCGGCGGACAGGCGTGTCACGCGCAGCACGTCGCCGCCGACGGTCGACGGGAGGAAGTTCCCGACGAACAGGCCGGCGAGGTAGTGGTCGAGCAGGCGTCGAAGCGCGGGATGCAGCCCGAGTGCGACGAGCACGCGCTGCCATCGCAGCGCGGAGAGCACGATGCCGGCGAACGTCGCCAGCAGCCCGGCGGCCAGCCACGCGACCGTCGAGGCACCCCAGTCGATCGAGCCGAGGTGGATGCGCGGCAGCAGCAGGGCCAGGAGCCCCCCCGTCACGATCAGCCGGATCGCCAGCATCGCCCTCTGCCGTCTCGCTGCCGGCACGGGTGGTCAGCGTACGGGGTTCGATACCTTCCGGGGATGCGACGTTCGCGGGCCGGGCTGGTCGTCGGGGTGGTGGCCGCGATGGCGCTGCTGGTCGCCGCGTGCCGCGGTGCCGGCGACGATCCCGCGCAGATCGTGCGCGCCGCGGCGTCGAAGACCGAGGCCGCCGACTCGTCGCGTCTCGCCGTCACCGTCGACGTCCACCAGGGTCCGCTACAGGGAGCGGTCACCGCCGAGGGCGAGTTCGACTACGGCACCCGCAGGGGCCGCATGTCGATGGACGTTCCCCGCCTCGGCGCGATGGACGCCATCGCCGACGGGTCCGTCCTCTACATGAAGTTCCCGGCCGCGCTCGCACAGCAGCTGCCGGGTGGCAAGTCGTGGGTGAAGCTCGACGTCGAGTCCGCCGCCCGCCAGTCGGGCTTCGACGTCTCCGAGCTGGCGCAGGTCCAGCAGGGCGACCCCACGCAGGCGCTCCAGTACCTGCGTGGTGCGTCCGACGACGTGAAGAAGGTCGGTGAGGAGGAGCTGCGCGGCGCCCACACCACGCACTACACGGCGACGCTCGACCTCAAGAGAGCGGCGTCGTCACTGTCGGGCGCGCGGCGCACGGCGTACGACAAGGCGATCGCGAGGCTGGGCAGCGCGACGCTGCCCGCCGACGTCTGGGTCGACGACGCCGGCCGGGCGCGGAAGCTGTCGTTCACACAGGACGCCGCCGACGTGACGCTCGAGCTCTACGACTTCGGTGTCGACGTCGACGCCCCGCCGCCGGCGGCGTCCGACGTGGTCGACCTCGCCGAGCTCCTCGGTGGCGGTGCGGCGGGATGATCGACCTGCGCTGCATCGAGGCGGGACCACGCGACGCGCGTCCGCTGCTGCTCGTGCACGGCTTCGGCGGCGCGAAGGAGGACTTCGCCGACCATCTCGGCGCACTCGGCGCGCTCGGCTGGCACGTGGTCGCGCCCGACCTGCGCGGCCACGGCGAGAGCGAGTGGCCGAAAGGCGAGGACGCGTACTCGTTCGAGACGTTCGCCGGTGACCTCGTCGACCTGGCGCGTTCGCGTGGGTGGGCGTCGTTCGCGTTGCTCGGCCACTCGATGGGCGGGATGATCGCCCAGGAGCTCGTGTTGTCACCGGACGGCGCGATGGTCGACGCGCTCGTCCTCATGGACACCGCGCACGGTCCGATGGACTGGCTCGACCGCGACATGCTGCTGATGGGCGTCGAGGTGCTGCGCAAGGACGGTGTCGACGCGTACGTCGATCTCACCGACATGCTTCGTGACGCCGACCCGCTGGTCACTCCGGCGTTCCGCCGGCTGCTCGAGGAGCGCCCGGGCTACGCCGAGTTCTGCGATCGCAAGGCGCGCGCCACGGCGGCCGACATGCGCGCCGCGATGATGCCGGTGTTCGTCGACCAGCGCGAGCGCCTGCCGCTGCTGGCGTCGTCGGTGCGTGTGCCCACGCTGTGCCTCGCCGGCGAGCAGGACGACGGCTTCGTGGACCACTGCCGCGCGATGGCGGGTGCGATTCCGGGGGCCACGCTCGCCGTGATCGACGACGCCGGCCACTCACCGCAGTTCGAGAACCCGGCGCAGTGGTTCGACGCGCTCGCCGGCTTCCTCGCCGACATTGGGTGATTGGCCGCCCTATAGGCGGCCAATCACCCGATCTCAAGCCGGTTGTCAGGCGGGGTGACCGGGCTCGAAGGGCTTGACCCGCTGGAAGCCGAGCTGGCGCCAGCCGTCCGACGTGGTCGCCGAGTCGGGGATCGGTTCGAGCAGGTGCATGGTGTGGTCACCGGTCGGGACGCGCTCGAGCACGCGGCCGACGAACCGGTCGGTGACGGCGTCGAGCAGCGGGACGCCCCCCGGCCCCGGCGTCCACGCGACCTCGGCGAACTTGTCGACCTCGTCGCCGGTCTCCTCGCCGAACACCGACGCCAGGTCGACGTCGTCGGGTGTCGGGAAGTGCACGGCGAGCAGCTCGGCCGACGCGGCGACGCCGTGGGTGTGGTTCTCGACGGAGATCCACACCGCGTAGCGGGGCGGGTCGATGCTCGCCTGCGACGTGAAGCCGACGAGGCAGCCGGCGCGCTCGCCGTCGTCGGCCGCCACCGCCGTGACGATCACCATCGGGACGTCGAGACGCCCCATGAGCCGGGGGAACGCGCTTACGACGCCTTCTCCAGGAACTGCTCGCGGTCGACGACGACCCGTGTCACCTTCCCGGCGGCGACCAGCCCGCGCTCGCCGTTGACCGAGACGGTGAACGTCAGGCGCCGGCCCTCCACCCGCTCGAGCGTCGCCTCGGCCCGCACGGTCTGGCCGACGAGCACGGGGATGAGGTGCGACAGCTCGATGCGCATGCCGACCGTGGTCTGCCCGTCGGCGAGGCGCGGTCGAACGGCCTCCACCGACGCCTCCTCGACGAGGGCGATCACCCGCGGGGTCGCCAGGACGGGCACGTCACCGGTGCGCAGCGTGATCGCGGTGTCCTGGTCGGTCACGGTGAAGTCCACGAAGGCGACCAGGCCGGATTGCACGGGCACGGCGGTACGATACGAAGTTCCCATCTGCGTAGCGAAACTGCGAGAGGAGCCCGTGTGATCGAGGAAGCCGTGCTGCAACGCGTCCTCTCGACGGCGCTCCGCACCGGGGGCGACTTCGCCGAGGTCTTCGCCGAGGACCGGCGCTCGTCGTCGGCCGTGCTCGACGACGGCCGGGTCGAGGAGTTCACGTCGGGGCGCGACCGGGGCGCCGGCATCCGGGTCATCCGCGGCGACACGACCGGTTTCGCCCACACGGCCGATCTGTCCGAGGACGGGCTGCGCACCGCCGCCGAGGCGGCCGCGGCGGCAGCGCGAGGCGGTGGCGGTGGGGTGCGCGAGGTCGCGTTGACGCGGCGCGACGTCACCCGCCCGCACGACGTCGACGTCCTGCCCGAGACGGTGGCGAAGGACCGCAAGGTCGACCTGCTGCGCCGCGCCGACGACGCGGCGCGCAGCGAGGCCTCGTCGGTCCGGCAGGTGTCGGCCACCTACGCCGACAGCCGGCGCCGCATCCTCGTCGCCAACAGCGACGGGCTGCTCGCCGAGGACGACCAGGTGCGCACCCGCTTCTTCGTGCAGGCGGTCGCGCTCGGCGACACCGGCATGCAGACGGGTTTCGAGGGCCCCGGTCGCACGATCGGCTTCGAGTACTTCGACGAGATCCCGGTCGAGGAGACGGCGAAGGCCGCCGCCGGCCGCGCCGTCAACATGCTGAAGGCGCGTCCCGCACCGAGCGGGAAGCTGCCGGTCGTCCTCAAGAAGGGTGCCGGCGGCGTGCTGTTCCACGAGGCGTGCGGGCACGGTCTCGAGGCCGACCTCGTCGGGCGCGACGCGTCGGTGTTCCGGGGCAAGGTCGGCGAGCAGGTCGCCAGCCCGCTCGTCACGCTCGTCGACGACGGGACCTACTCGCGCGAGTGGGGCACGTACGCGATCGACGACGAGGGCAACCCCGCGCAGCGCAACACGCTCATCGAGAACGGCGTGCTCACGGACTACATGTGGGACCACCTGCGCGCCCGCAAGGAGGGCCGCTCACCGTCGGGCAACGGTCGCCGCCAGACGTACCAGTACCTGCCGATGGTCCGCATGACGAACACGTTCGTGCTCGCCGGCGAGGACGATCCCGACGAGATCATCCGCCAGACCGAGTACGGCATCTACTGCGTGCAGCTCGGAGGCGGGTCCGTCAACACCGCGACCGGTGACTTCGTCTTCGGCATGACCGAGGCGTACATGATCGAGAACGGCGAGATCACCGACCCGGTGCGCGCCGCCAACCTCATCGGCAACGGGCCGGAGACGCTGCGCCTGATCGACGCCGTCGGCAACGACTTCGACACGTGGTCGGGCACGTGCGGCAAGGACGGGCAGTCGGTGCCGGTGTCGTCAGGGCAGCCCACGCTGCGGGTGTCGGCGATGACCGTGGGCGGGACGGCGGCGTGACGGCGCGGTCCGAGCTGCTGGAGCTGGCAGAACGCATCGCCGGCTGGGCGCGCGACGGTGAGCAGGTCGAGGCCTACGTCGCCCGCTCGCGCGACACCGAGGTGAAGGTGTTCGACACCGACGTCGAGTCGCTGTCGTCGGCGGAGTCCGAGGGCGTCGGCGTACGGGTCGTCGTCGACGGCCGTCAGGGGTTCGCGTACGCGGGCTCGCTCGACCCGTCGGTCGTGGAGGAGGTGCTCGGCGAGGCGCGCGACAACGCGTCGTTCGGCACGGCCGACGAGTTCAACGGCCTGCCCGTCCCCGACGGTGTCGCTGCCGCGCAGCTCGACCTGTACCGCGACTCGCTGGCGTCGTTCCCGACCGACGAGAAGGTCGCGCTGGCGATCCAGCTCGACAAGGCGACGCGCGCCGCCGACGCCCGCATCCGCGGGCTCGAGGCCACCGAGTACGGCGACTCGATCATCGAGTCCGCGGTCGCCACGAGCACCGGCATCCGCGCGTCGAACCGGCGCACGGTGTGCTCGATCTACGCCGAGGCGCTCGCGGGCGAGGGCACCGGCACGCAGACCGGCTACGGCTACTCCGTCGGTCGTTCCGCCGACGAGCTCGACGTCGACGCCGCGGCGCGCGACGCCGCGGAGCGCGCGACGCGCCTGCTCGGCGCCAAGCAGCCGAAGTCGGCGCGGGTGACGATCCTGCTCGAGCCGCGGATGACGGCGTCGTTGCTCGGCGTGCTCTCGTCGACGTTGAGCGGTGAAGCCGTCCTCAAAGGCCGGTCGATGTTCGCCGACCGCGTCGGCGACGACGTGTCGGTGCCGTTCGTGACGCTCGTCGACGACCCGACCGACGCTCGGGCGTACGGCGCGACGCCGTATGACGCCGAGGGCCTCGCGACGCGCCGCAACGTGCTCTTCGACGGTGGCGTGCTCCAGGGCTTCCTCCACAACACCTACACGGGCCGGCGGTCGGCGAGCGGGTCGACCGGTTCGGCGGTGCGCGGCGGGTTCAAGTCGACACCCGGCGTCGGGGCCCGTGCGCTCGCGCTCGACCCGGGCACGAAGTCGCTCGACGAGCTGCTCGCCGAGGTCGGCGACGGCCTGCTCGTCCAGTCGATGCAGGGGCTGCACTCCGGCGTCAACCCCGTGTCGGGCGACTTCTCCGTCGGCATCGAGGGCCTGATGGTGCGGGGCGGCGCGCTCGCGGAACCGGTGCGGGAGGCGACGATGGCGTCGACGCTGCAGCGGATGTTGAAGGACGTGGTCGCCGTCGGCGGCGACGTCGAGTGGCTACCGGGCGGCGCCGCTGGCGTCACGCTCGTGCTGCGCGACGTCACGATCTCCGGCAACTGACAGGCGCGGCCACGACGCCTCGAGGCGCTCGGCGTAGTCCGACGTCAGCCGCCCGGCGCACACGAGCGCGTCGAGCAGCGACCGGCGCAGCGCCTGCGTGAAGCGCTCGGCGTCGGCGTCCATCGCCGGGACCTCCCCGCGAACGACGAGGTCGTGGCGCACCTGCGCGAGGTTGCGCCAGTACTGCACGGTGTTCAGGACGAGGTCGGCGTCGTCCTCGCCCGACCACACGAACACACTGCCGGTGCCGGCAGCGGCGACCCACTCGCCCACGAGCGCGACGTTGCGGGCGAAGAAGTCGTCGCCCACGGCGAACGGCATCGGGACCGCCCGGAGGGAGGCCCGGCGCATCGACTCGGACGCGTCGACGGCCCACTTCCGGAGCCACGCGGACGGCAGGGGGCCGATCGTGATCCGGATCGTCGTCATGTCCCCCCGCTCTCGGCCGGCCGGTCGAGCAGCTTTAGGCGCGGCCACTCGTTCCACATCCGCTCGGCGACGTCGTGCGTGAGCATCGTCGCGTCCACGAGCCCGTCGAGCAACGAGCGCAGCAGCGGCTCGGAGAAGTCCTCGGCCACCGGATCCAGCCGCTCGACGTGCCCTCGAGCCGTCAGATCGAGCATGGCCCGGGCGATGTTGTGCCAGTAGCGCACCAGCTGGAGGGCGAGCAGGTCGTCGACGTCGCCCGACCACTCGACGACGTCGCCGGCCTTGGCCAGCGACAGCCACTGCTCGAGGTACCCGAACGCCGGCGCCAGCGATTCGGGCGGCGCCTTGAACGGGAACGCGTCCCCGCCCTGTTCGGCCAGCGACATGCCGAACAACGCGTTCTCGACCCACGCCCGCACGGCCACCGAGCGCACGGGACCGATGGCGAGGCGCACGTCGGCGAGCGTAGAGGCAGGTGCCCGGGCCGGTACGGTGCCCGCCCGTGCCGATCGTCCATGCCATCGTGCTCGGGATCACGCAGGGCCTGTCGGAGTTCCTGCCGATCTCGTCGAGCGGGCACCTGCTGCTCGTGCCGTGGCTGTTCGGCTGGCACGACTTCGCCGGACGCGGTGCCGACCTGGAGAAGACGTTCGACGTCGCGCTCCACCTCGGCACGCTCGTCGGCGCCGTCGCCTACTTCTGGGGCGATCTGCGGGCGTTCGCGGTGGCCGGCGTGCGGTCGATCCGCACCCGCACCGTCGAGAACGACACGACGGCCCGCATGGCGTGGCTGCTGCTGATCTCGGCGATCCCCGGTGCGATCGTCGGCGGTCTGTTCGACTCGTGGATCAGCGACCACCTCGGCCAGATCTGGCTGATCGCCACGATGCTGATCGTGTTCGGCCTCGTCCTGCTCGTGGCCGACCGGCTCGAGGGCTACCGGCCCAACGCCGAGTTCTCCTTGCGCGACGCGCTCGTGATGGGCACGGCGCAGGCGGTCGCACTGCAGCCCGGTGTCTCGCGCTCCGGCTTGACCATCACCGCCGGTCGCTGGCTGCGATTCGACCGCGACGGCGCCGCTCGCCTCTCGTTCCTCATGAGCATCCCGATCACCGCTGGGGCCGTCGTCTACAAGGGGGCCAAGCTCGTCGCCGACGGCGGCATCCCCGCCGGCTTCGGCGGCGCGTTCTTCTGGGGCGTCGTGGCGTCGGGCCTGACCGGCTTCCTCGCCATCTGGGGGACGCTGCGCTACGTCCGCACCCGCTCGTTCTCGCCGTTCGTCGTGTACCGCGTCGCCGTCGGCGTGATCGTGTTCGCGCTCCTCTTGTCGACGTTCCGGTGAGTCAGTGCTCGCCGCCGGCGAGCACGATCGTGACCTCGCCCGTCGTCACCGCGAACGCGGCGCGGTCGACGTCGTCCTCGTCGACGGCGACAGTGACGGTGCCGTCGTGGGTGTCGACGGCGACGACGGTCACGGCG
>DASSOZ010000149.1:0-11398 GCA_035700105.1 Acidimicrobiales bacterium | reverse complement strand
GACAATGTGACGCGTGGGCGTGCTCGACGCCGGGAGCGGGCAGGTGGAGGTCGACGAGCTCGTCCGCCGGGCGGTCGAGGCGCACCTCGCCGGCGACGACGACGAGAGCGCGCTCGCATGGGAGCGGGCGCACCAGGCGTGCGTCCGTCTGGGCGACCCGGAGCGCGCCGCCCGGTGCGCGGCGTGGCTCGCGCTGTCGCTGCTGTTCCGCGGCGAGATGGCGCAGGCCGGCGGCTGGCTCGCCCGCGCCGAGCGGCTCGTGCGCGAGGCCGGCGAGCCGTGCGCGGCGCGGGGCTTCCTTCTCCTGCCCGCGTACCTCGAGACGCTCGGCCGGGGAGACGTCGCCGGCGCCGCTGCGATGGCGCACGAGATGGTCGAGATCGGCCGGCGGTGCGGCGACCGGGACGTCATCGCCTTCGGGATGCTCTGCGTCGGCGAGTCGCTGATCGAGGCCGGCGACCGCGGCGGCACGAAGTGGCTCGACGAGGTGATGGTGTCGGTGACGACCGACGAACTGTCGCCCCTCTGCGCCGGGATCGTGTACTGCGCGGTCATCGACTCGTGCATGTCCTCGCTCGACATCCGCCGCGCATCGGAGTGGACCGACGCGTTCCAGCGCTGGTGCGCGGCGCGTCCCGGCCTCGTGCCGTACCGCGGTCAGTGCCTCGTGCACCGGTCGCAGGTCCTGCAGGCCCACGGGTCCTGGGGCGAGGCGGTCGCCGAGGCGGCACGGGCGCGCCAGCGACTCTCGGAGCCCGCCCACCCGGCGCTCGGCATGGCGCTGTACCAACAGGGCGAGCTGCACCGGCTGCGTGGTGAGTTCCGCGACGCCGAGCAGGCGTACCGGGCTGCCGGCGAGCACGGTCGCGACCCCGCGCCGGGCTTCGCACTGCTGCGCCTCGCCGAGGGCAACGTCACGGCCGCGGCGGCGGCGATCGCACGCATGCTCGAAGAGAGCGAGGGTTCGCGCGGCTACAAGGCGACCCTCGCCGCCGCTGTCGACGTCTTCCTGGCGGCCGGCGACGTCCCGCGGGCGCGTGCCGCGGCGGACGCGTTGGTGGCGTCCGCCGGCGATCCGCCGCTGCTCGACGCGATCGCCGCGTACGCGAACGGGCGCGTCCGGCTCGCGGAGGGTGACGCCGCGGCCGCGCTGTCCGACCTGCGGCGGGCGTGTACCACCTGGCGCGAGCTGGAGATGCCGTACGACGCTGCCCGCGCACGCGTGCAGATCGCGCACGCGTGCCGGTCACTCGGCGACGACGACGCCGCCGCGCTCGAGCTCGACGCCGCGCGCGCTGCGTTCGAGCGCCTCGGGGCGACGCCGGACCTCGACGCGCTCGCGCCGCCGAGGCACGGCGCCGCGGGCGCGGGCGCGCCACCGCTGACCGACCGCGAGTGCGACGTGCTGCGGCTCGTCGCCGCCGGCAAGACCAACCGTGAGATCGCCGCCGAGCTCGTGATCAGCCAGCACACGGTCGCTCGGCACCTGCAGAACACGTTCGTGAAGCTCGGACTGTCGTCGCGCGCCGCGGCGACGGCCTACGCCTACGAGCACGGCCTGGTCTGACCTCGGCGAACCGGCGCGTGGTCCGTTCTGACCACGAGCGACGTCGACACGAGATGGTGCGTTCGGGCGATGTGCCGCGGTCGAGCGATTCGTACGGTCGATCCATGACGACCTACGAGATCCAGACGGCGCCCGACGCCGCCACCGTCGACCGCCTGAGCACCGCGTTCAACCGGTGCTTCGAGACGTTCGAGGCCGGCGACGGCGTGTTCACCGACGACGCGTTCTTCGACCTGCTGCCGCCCCTGTGGCGGTTCCAGCTCGAGGGCCCCGACCAGTTCGTCGCCCAGCTGCGGGCGATCGCCGAGGGCGAGACCTCTGCCCGGGTGCTGCGCGTCGTGCCGACCGCGACGGGGTTCGTGCTCGAGCACGAGGAGACGATGCGACGGCCCTCGGGCGTCGAGGTGGCGCGCCGGCTGTGGCTGTGTGACGTCCGGGACGGTCGCATCGCCGCCGTCGTCGGCTACTGCAACGGCGGATGGGACGACGACCTGCGGGCCCGCCACGCGGCGGAAGCCCCGATGCTGCGGCCGTGACGCGGGACCAAACGATGACCGAGCTCGCACCACGTACGACGACGTCGGATGACGTGCTGGCCGCCGCCGGCGCGCTGGCCCCGACGATCGCGGCCCGCGCCGCCGACACCGAGGCCGCCCGCCGCGTACCGGCCGACCTGCTCGCCGAGTTGATCGACGCCGGTTGCTTCCGCATCGCGCTCCCGGTCTCGCACGGCGGTGTCGGCGCCGACCTCGTCACGGCGATGCGGCTGTTCGAGGCGGTGGCGGCGGCGGACGGGTCGACGGGATGGACGGTCATGATCGGCGCGGCCGCGTGGGTCGACCTCGCCGGGCTCCCGCGCGCGACGTTCGACGACCTGTTCGCCGGGCGCGACGACGTGATCGTCGCCGGCGCGTTCAACCCGATGGGCGCCTCGATCGCCGCGACCGACGACGGCCGCTACCGCGTCGACGGGCGATGGGGGTTCGCCAGCGGGTGCGAGCACGCGACGTGGCTGTTCGGCAACTGCGTCGAGGGTGTCGTCGACGGCGTGCCGCAGCTGCGCATCGCCGTCTTCTCGCCCGACGAGATCGCCATCGAGGACACGTGGCACGTGTCCGGACTGCGGGGGACGGGCAGTCACCACTTCCGCGCCGACGGCGTCGTCGTCGCGGCCGAGCGGACGGTCGTGCCACTCGCCGGGGAGCCGTGTGTGGACGCGCCGATCGCACGCGTCCACACGCCGGCGTTGATCGCGCTCGCGGTGGGGAGCGTCGCCCTCGGGATCGCGAAGGGCGCGCTCGACGACATCGTCGACCTCGCCGCCGGCAAGATGCCGCTCCTCGCCGGTGCCCCACTCGCCGCGAGTCCGCAGTTCCAGTACGACCTCGCCGTGGCCGACGCGGAGGTGCGAGCGGCGCGCTCGCTGTTGCACGACACGGCACGATCGCTGTGGCAGTCGGCCGTCGACGGCACCGAGGTCTCGCTCGTCGACCGGGCGCGGGTGCGCGCCGCCGGCGTGTGGGCGGCCGGTCGTGCGACTGCAGCGGTCGATGCCGCGTATCGCGCCGGCGGCGGGTCGTCGCTCTACACCGACTCACCGCTGCAGCGACGGCTCCGCGACGTCCACACTCTCACGCAGCACTTCATCGTGCGCCCCGACACGCTGACGACGGCAGGCGCGATCCTCGCCGGGCAGGACGTCCACGTGATGGTCTTCTGATCCGGCGGCCCCACCGGTCCGCGTAGCGTCGGGTCGATGCGCCCCACGAAGGATCACGCCAAGCGCGCCGGCGTCGAGGCGGTCGGCGCGGTGCGGCGGTCGATGGCGAAGTCGGTCGCGTCGCTGTTGCAGCGCGATCCCGACCGGCTCGCCACCGCCGTCGAGACCGGGTTGGTCTCGCGAGCGTGGATCGACGACCCCGGGGGGAACGAGCCGTTCCTCGCCGCCACACCGGCGGAGGTCGTCGAGCGCTTCCTCGAGCGCGAGGTCGAGCAGCGCCCGTCGGTGCTGTCGCAGCTCGGGCTGTCGGCGGTGCAGATCCTGTCGTGGCGCGGCGAGCAGGGCACCGACGGCGGTGTGCTCGAGCGCCTCGCCGTCGCGTTCACCGACCTCGTCGGCTTCACCGCATTCACGACCGAGCGGGGCGACGACGCAGCCACGGCGATCCTCGCCGAGCACTACCGCGCCAGCGGTCCGATCGTCCGGTCACGCGGCGGGCGCATCGTCAAGCGGCTCGGCGACGGCTTGCTGCTCACGTTCCCGTCGCCCGAGGCGGCCGTCCTCGCGTGCCTCGAGCTGTCGGCCTCACCTCCGGCCCCGCTCGCGCTGCGCGCCGGCGTGCACATGGGTGACGTCGTCTGCTCGCGCGACGACGTCATCGGGCACGCCGTCAACGTCGCCGCCCGCGTGACCGACGACGCCGGTGGTGGTGAGGTCCTCGTCACGCGCGACCTGCGCGACGGGGTCGGTGACCTGCCCGGCGTGGTGTTCGGGCGCGAGGCGCGCCGGCGCTACAAGGGACTCGGCAACGAGAACGTGTACGTGTCGCCGGCGTCGTTCGCGCCGCGCTGAGCGCTCAGTGGTCGACCGGGCGGACGCCGCGGAGCCCGCCCCACGCGAGCTCGGCGACCTGCCGTGCGGCGACCTGGGGGTCGACGTCGATGGTCCCCGCGACCCAGTGCCGGCTCACGCCCTCGGCCAGCCCGACGAGGCCGTGGGCGAGCAGGCGGCGGTGGTCGTCGCTGATGGCGACGTCGATCAGCGGTGCGACGAGCTCGGCGATGCCGTCCTCGACGCGCCGGACGACGTCGTTGAACTCGTCGTCGCGCCGAGCGCCGCTGCCGAACAACAGAGAGAACCCCGACCGGTTCCCGACGACGAAGTCGAAGTAGCAGCGCACACCGGCGACGACCTGCTCGCGCGGCGTGGTGGCCGTCGCGGTCGCCTTCGCGATCAGGTCGGTGAGATTCGCGCCGACGTCCTCGAGCAGCTCGAGGTACAGCTTCCGCTTGGACCCGAAGTGCTGGTAGAGCACCGGCTTGGTGACCCCGGCCGCCTCTGCGACCTGGTCCATCGACGTGCGGTGGAAGCCGTGGGCGGCGAACACCTCCAGCGCCACGTCGAGCAGCTGGCGACGGCGCTGGTGCGCGGGGAGGCGGACTGCCATGCGGGGGCCAACGGTACCGGTTGGACGTGCCCCGGCCCTCGGCGACGCCGGCGGTTCGGGCGGTTTGCGCCTTCGCGCAGGTCCGGCGACCCGTCGGGAAGAACGACTCGACACGATGCGCCCGCCGCGACTCGTGCACGACGCCGACTCACGTCGGCCTCCCGAGCCTCGCCGCCCCGCGCCCGCGCAGCGCGCCGGTCGGGTGGACCTGCTCGCCGTGCGCGCCCGTCGCCGCCGGTTCCGGCGCATGTCGCCCCCCGGCTGGTAGCGGCTCTCTCTGAACCTCCACGAACTCGGCGTAGAAAGTTGCGCTATCCGCAACGAACTACGCCGAGTTCGTCGGATGGCGCCCCGGCCAGTTCGACAGATCCGGCTTCAGCGCCGCGAACGAGCGCTCGCGAAGGCAGCCGGACCACACGCCGGCGCCGTAGGCGACGTCGTCGGCGAGCTTGGCGACGACGAAGCGCGCCGGGTCGATGCCGGCGGGGCGGCGCTCGCGCCACTCGAGCAGCGCGGGGACGATCGAAGCGGCGACGAGCGCGCGCCGCGCCCTGGCCGAGACCGTCGCGGCGGCGAGCGCGGCCGGCCACCACGTGCGCGTGACGGCGTCGGCGAGGCGGCGGCCGGCGAGCACGTGGCCCGTCCCCGCGAGACGGATCGCCTCGCGCCACGCGTCGGGGAGTGGCTGCAGCTTCGGCGCGAGCAGCGCGGTCGTGCCCACGGCGGTGGCGACGCCGGCGACAGGGTGACCGGCGGCGACGAACGCCCACGCCGCCGCGCTCCAACCCGACACCGACACCGGCGAGACGTCGCCCGGGTGCCGCGACGCCAGCGGTGCCGCCGACGTGCCGTAGTCGAAGCGCTGGCGCACCCACCCGGTCGGTGTCGCGCGGGCCGGGTGGTGCACGACGCTGCGGGGCTCGTAGCGCACGCGCCACCCGGCCTCGTGCAGGCGCCACACAACGTCGACGTCCTCGCCGACGCGCATCGACTCGTCGAAGCCGTGCAGTTGTTCGAGGGCGGTGCGTCGCACGACGAGCGCGGCGGTGGGGACGTACGGCACCTTCGCCTTCGGCCGCACGGGTGACGGATCGGCGCCGAGGTCGAGCGGCGACCGGACGCGCTCGTACGCGGCCAGCCACCGCGGCCGAACGTCGCGCACGTCGGCGACGATCCGCGGCGCGACGGCGCCGACGCGCGGGTCGTCGAAGTGAGCCAGCAGCGGGGCCAGCCACCCGGCGTCGGGGACGACGTCGGCGTCGACGAACGCCACGAGCGCGGATGACGCGGCGCGCCATCCGGCGTTGCGCGCCCCCGCCGGTCCGTGCGGCGCATCGTGGCGGATCGTCGCCTCCGGGATCGGCGTGCGTGAGCCGTCGTCGACGACGACGACGTCACCCACCGCGCCGATCGCGGCGAGGGTGGCGTGCAGGCCGTCGCGCCGGTCGTGCACGGGCACGACGACGGCGACGTCGTCCACCGTGTGTGTGCCGCCGCCGGCCGGCACCGGGTGCACCATGCCTGCATCCAGCAGGCGGTCGACGAGCTGCGCGCCGGTCCCGCGCGCCGGCGCGGGCTCGCCGCCGTCGAGCAGGCGGGCGACGAGCTGCGTCCCCGCATCGCGCAGGCGCAGCAGCTTCAGCGGCGACCCGCCGAGCAGGACGCGTCCGCCGTCGAGCCGCCGCAGTGTCCGGTCGGCGACCAATCGCATCGTCACGCCAACGCGGTGGCGAGCGCGGCCGGCACCGACGACGGTCCCGCCAGTTCGGCGCACCGCCCGCCGGCGGCGGCCGCGAGCACGCGGGCGTCGTCGGCGTCGCCGGCCGGGGCGAGGACGACGAGCTCGCCGCCGAGCGCGCGCGCCTCGGCCACGGGGTCGCCGCCCGCGGTCGCGCGCCCGTCGGACAGCAGGACGACGACGCGCCGCGCCGCCGGCGAACGGGCGAGCTGCAACCGTGCCGTGCGCAGGGCGAGCGCGAGATCGGTCGTGCCGTGCCCGCGCAGCGCGAGCAGGTCGTCCACGACGGCGTCGACGGGGCGGGTGTCGTCCTGGGTGCGCACGACGACGACGTCGTCGCTGAACGCCAGCGCGCTCCAGTCGTCGGGCGCCCGGAACGACAGGACGGCCGCAGCCAACGCAGCAGCCGCCAACCGCGGGCCGCCCATCGATCCCGAGCGGTCGACGACGAGCGACAGGGCGACCGACGGCCGTCCCCACCGCACCGAGGGCAGGTCGTCGATCGACGGCGGCGCGAGCGAACGCAGCGCGAGCCGGTCGATCGAGCGGTCGAGGTCGACGTCGGCGCCCGGCTGCCAGCGTGCCCGCTGCAGCCGACCGACACCGCGCGAGCGAGCCGGCCCGCCCGACGCCAGTCGCACGGCGACGCGGCCGGCCACGCGGCGGGCGACCTCGCGGAGCGCGACGTCGGTCGCCGCCGTCAGCTCCGCCAGCAGCGACAGTGCCGCATCGGGGTCGCGATCGAGCGCCTCGGCGAACGCGGCGTCGTCGAACACGCCGGGCTCGGGCGACACGGCGCGGAACGTCCGGTTGCGGGCGAGCGCGGCGCGTGACGTCGTCTTGCGCCGCGCCTCGTCGACGGCGGCGCGGGCGTCGTCACCCTCCTTCACCGCACCGGACGGTGACGGCGCCGTCGACGACGCTGGCGGCGGGTTCAGCCCGCCGCCGCTTTTCCCCCGTCGCCCCCCGGCTCGCCGAACACCTTCACCCACAGCTCGCGCACGACGTCGTCCGCGCTGCGGGTCGACCCCTCGTGCAGCCGGATGCGCCCGCTGAGCGCGGCGAGCGCGGCGTCGAGGCCGACGGACCAGTCGTCGGGCCGTGACCGCCGTAGCGCGCCCAGGCTCACGGCCACGAGCACGAGATCGATTGCGCCGCGCACCGACGACCCGATGCGCACGTCGGGGTGCGATCGCGTCAGCCGTACGAGCTCGACGACGCGCGCCGTCCACTGCGGGTCGACGTCGCCGACGGCGCGGCCGACGATCGCCGTCTCCTCGTCGTCGGACTGGTAGCCCATGACGACGCGGCACGTGCGGTCGTAGATCGCCGAGGAGATGCGCGCCGTGCCGACGGCGTCGAACGGGTTCATCGCCGCCACCAGCCGGAAGCCGGGCGACACTGTCAGCGTGCCGAGGCGGGGCACGTGCAGCTCGCCCTCGCTCATCACCGTGATGAGTACGTTCAGCGTCTCCTCGGGGACGCGGTTCAGCTCCTCGACGTACAGCAGCGAGCCGTCGCGCATCGCCGACGCCAGCGGACCGTCGACCCAGTTCGCGTCGGTGTAGCCCTCGGCCAGCACGCGGCTCGGGTCGTGGTGACCGACGAGTCGGGCCGGCGTCAGCTCGGCGTTGCCCTCGACGGGCTCGAAGCCGATGCCGGCCGACGACGCCAGCGCCCGCAGCAGCGTCGACTTGCCGGTGCCCGGCGGTCCTTCGAGGAGGACGTGGCGCCCCGCGGCGAGCGCGGCGACGACGACCTCGACCTCACGCGCCCGGCCGACGACCTGTGTTCGAAGCCGGTCGGGGAGCGCGGGGTCGAGGAAGTCCTGCAACTCGGCGCCGGCTCAGTCGTAGATGATGACGCCGCGGATGTTCTTGCCGTCCCGCATGTCCTGGTACCCGTCGTTGACCTGGTCGAGCGTGTACGTGCGGGTGATCATCTCGTCGAGCTTGAGCTGGCCCTCGCGGTAGAGCGAGCACAGCTTCGGGATGTCGGCACGCGGGTTCGCCGAGCCGAAGATCGAGCCGATCAGCTCCTTCTGGAACAGCGTGAGCTCGAACAGCGACAGGTTCACCTGCGTCTGGCTGAACGGCGCGACGGCGGTCACGACGATGCGGCCGTTCTTCGACACGAGCGTCATCGTCGGGGCGATGAGGTCGCCGGTGGCGACGCCGGTGGTGATGAGCGCCTTGTCGGCGAGCTGGCCCCACGTCAGGTCGTTGACGACCTTGAACGCCTCGTCGAGGTCCTTGGCGGTGTGCGTGGCGCCGAACTGCATCGCCTGCTCACGCTTGAACTCGACCGGGTCGACGGCGACGATCCACTTCGCGCCGGCGAGCTTGGCGCCCTGCACGGCCGACGTGCCGATACCGCCGATGCCGACGACGACGACGCAGTCACCCGGCTCCACCTTCGCGGCGTACACCGACGAACCCCAGCCGGTCGTCACGCCGCAGCCGATGAGGCACGCCTTGTCGAGCGGGATGTCGTCCTCGACCTTGATGACCGACGCCTCGTTGACCGTCACGTACGGGCTGAACGTGCCGAGCTGGCACATGCGCCCGACGCCCTGCCCCTTCGCCGTGACCCGGTAGGTGTTGTCGGCGATGGCGACGGGGCTCATCAGGAACATGCCGAGGTCGCACAGGTTGGAATGGCCCGTCGCGCACATCTTGCAGCGGCCGCACGACGGGATGAAGCCGAGGACGGCGTGGTCACCCTCCTGCACGGACGTGACGCCCGGGCCGACCTTCGTGACGACGCCCGCACCTTCGTGCCCGCCGATGACCGGCATCGGGATCGGGATGTCACCCGTCACGAGGTGTTCGTCCGAGTGGCACATGCCCGACGCCGTCAGCTTCAGCTGCACCTCGCCCGCTACCGGATCGCCGAGCTCCACCTCCTCGACGCTCCACGGCTCGTTCAGGTTCCAGAGGACGGCGGCCTGGGTCTTCATGGCCCGAACACTATTTGCTGCGTTCAGCTTGCGGTCATGCCGGCGTCGACGGGGATGACCGCGCCGGTCACGCCGCTCGCCGCCGCGCTGCACACCCAGGCGATCGTCGCCGCGACCTCCTCCGGTGTCACGAGCCGCTGCAGGAGGTGGTGCGCGGCGAACTCGTCGACGTCGGTGAGGCCGTACACCGCGGCGCTGGCGTCGAGCATCGCGGTACGGGTGGACCCGGGCGCGACGGCGTTGGCGGTGATGCCGTGTGGGCCGAGCTCGGCGGCGAGGCTGCGCACGAACCCGATCACGCCGTGCTTCGCCGCGCTGTAGGCGCTCAGCAGCGGCAGCCCGAGCGTCCCGCCGGCGGACGCGACCGCGACGAACCGCCCGGCGCCGCGCTCGAGCATCGCCGGGACCGCGGCCCGGGCGAGGCGCCACACGCCCTCGAGGTTGACGCCGAGCATCACGTCCCACGTCGCTTCCTGCATCGACCACGCCTCACCACCGGCGATCCCGCCGGCGACGGCGACGGCGGCGTCGAGGCCGCCGTAGGTCTCGACCGCGTGCGCGACCGCCGCATCGAGCTGCCCCTGGTCGCGGACGTCGCCGACGCAGGCGACGGCGTCGGTCTCGCCCGCAACGGCATCGAGCTCGTCCTTCGTCGCCAGCGGGTACGGCAGCGCCGGGTCGTCCCCGCACCGGTCGACCAGCACCAGTCGCCACCCGTCGGCGTGGAGCGCCCGCGCCGTCGCCGCCCCGATCCCCCGCCCCGCCCCAGTGATGACCGCGACCCGACTCACGCGCATCCTCCCACACACTCGCGTTTTCCGGCCCGATTTCGGCCCGAAAACGAGAGCCAGTGGGAGGATGCGCGACGGGCTGGCCGGGTCACGCCGTCCACGCTGCCACGGCGGACACCAGGTCGGCGGCCATGGCGTCGAGGAGCGCCCGACCGGCGGCGGCGGACGCGCCGGCCGGGTCGCCGAGGACGCCGTTGGGCGACACCGCCCGCACGCCCTCGGCGCGCAGCCGGGCGACGTCGACGTCGGTCG
This sequence comes from Acidimicrobiales bacterium, assembly GCA_035700105.1. GTDB lineage: Bacteria > Actinomycetota > Acidimicrobiia > Acidimicrobiales > DASSOZ01 > DASSOZ01. The sequence continues at coordinate 924 of DASSOZ010000149.1, read as the reverse complement.
CGCCCGCCTCGGCGAGGTCGAGCCGCACGGCCGACGGATCGAGCGCCAGCATCACCGACGTCTCGGTGTGCCCGGCGTGGAGGTCGCCGCCGGGCGGGAGCGACGGGGACCAGGCGAGGACGTGGCGGCCCTCGCCGTCGAGCGTGCGCGCCGCCCGCGCCACCGGCTCGACGTTGCCGCCGTGGCCGTTCACCAGCACGACGCCCCCGTCGTACGCGTCGGCGGAGCGCACGAGCTCGACGACGACGAGCTCGAGCGCCTGCTGCCCGATCGACAGCGTGCCGGGGAAGCCGGCGTGCTCGCCGCTCGACCCGTACGCCAGCGCGGGCGCGGCGACGACGTCGTCACGGGCGGCTGCCAAGCACGCCACGAGCGCGACGGCGATGCGGGTGTCGGTGTCGAGCGGGAGGTGCGGACCGTGCTGCTCCGTCGACCCGAGCGGCACCGCGAGGATCACTCGACGTAGCCCCACGTCCGGAGCTGGTCGAGGATGCGGTCGGCGGCGGCGTCGGGGTCGAGCACGAGGAGCTGCGGCGGCTCGCGCTCGGTCAGCGCGCCCGTCAGCGCCAGGATGCGCTCGCGCGCCGACAGGTCGACAGGCGGCGGCGGGAGGACGCGCGCCCGCGGCCGGAACGGCGAGCGCCGCGCCGCGCCGCCGGTCAGCGGTTCGATCGACGGGCGCACGACCTCGACGTCGACATCGCGCGAGGCGACGACCGCGTGGAGCGGCGCGCGCCGCAACCGCGCCGAGCCGCCCTCGACGGACAGCACGCACCGCCCGTTCGTGCGCACGACTTCGCGGCGGCCACCGTCGAGGCGGCGGTCACCACCGACCGCGCCGTCGTCGCCGATCGTCAGCGTCACGCACCCGAGCGCCTGGGCGATGCCGAGGTGGGCGGCGACGAACGCCGGTACCGACCCGGA
>DASSOZ010000148.1:0-3102 GCA_035700105.1 Acidimicrobiales bacterium | reverse complement strand
CCGACCTGCTCGCCCGGCCGGAGGTGCAGGCCGTCGAGGGCCGGGCCGTCGCCCGCGGGATCGTGCGCTACCTGACGACGAAGGACCCGGGTAGCGGCTTCGTCACGCCCTACGACCGCACCGAGCCTGCCGGTCCCGGCGGCGGGTCGAGCGGCTGCACCGACCCGCCATTGGGCTGACGCACGAGATCGGGTGATTGGCACCCCTATGCGGTGCCAATCACCCAATCTGTGCCGGAGTCCTACGTGAGCGGCTCGCCGCCCGTCTCGTGGAGCTGCTCCTGCCACTTCAGGTAGCCCCCGCCGGCCAACCCCAGCGCCGCGAGCAGGCCCAGGAACACGCCGAACTTGCGATCGAGGTCGACGCTGAAGCCGAGCGCACTCACCTTGTCGCCGACGAGCAGCTGCAGGAGCACGAACACCGCGGCCACGCCGCCGAGGATCATGTGCAACATCCCCCATCCGATCGGGACGTCGGGAAGCTTCGTCTCGGTGAACCGTGCGATCGCGATCTGCGCCACCATCACGACGCCGATCAGGATCGCCAGCGCCGACAGGAAGTTGTCCCACCCGTTGTGGCTGCCGCCACCGAGGCCGAACCAGGGGAAGAACGAGAAGATCAAGAGGGCGACCCCGCTGCCCGCGATCACCTTCTCGCCCTGCGTGAGCTTGTTCAGGTCCACGCGCGAAGTGTCCCACGGAGATCCGGGCGTGGACAGGGATGCTGGTACGTTCGGCGTCAGTGGCGCGAGGGACGATCGGCGTGCTGGCGTCGGGCAGCGGGACGATCCTCGAGGCCATCCTCGCCGAGCGGCTACCGGTCGGCATCGTCGTCGTCGACCGGGCGTGCCGGGCGACGCACGTGGCCGACGCCGGCGGCGTCGCCTGTGAGGTCCTCGAACGCGACAGCTTCGGGCGCGAGTTCGACCGCGTGGCCTACACCGAGCGGCTCGTCGACATCCTCCGCGCGCACGACGTCGACGTCGTGGTGATGGCCGGCTTCGGCACGATCCTCGCCAAGCCGATCTTCGACGCCTACGCCGGGCGCATCCTCAACACCCACCCGGCGCTGCTGCCGGCGTTCCCCGGGTGGCACGCGGTCGAGGAGGCGCTCGCCCACGGCGTGAAGCTCACGGGCACGACCGTGCACATCGCGACCGAGGAGGTCGACGCCGGCCCGATCCTCGCCCAGGAGGCCGTCCCGGTGCTGCCCGACGACACCGTTGACTCGCTCCACGAGCGCATCAAGCACGTCGAGCGCACGCTCTACCCGAAGACGATCCGGGAGTTCATCGAGTCGCATGCCTAGAGCCCTACTCAGCGTCTACGACAAGACCGGCATCAGCGAGCTGGCGAAGGGTCTCACCGACCTCGGCTGGGACCTCGTCGCGAGCGGCGGCACCTCGCGCGCGCTCGCCGACGCCGGCGTCGCCCACGTCACGGTCGAGTCGGTGAGCGGCGCGCCCGAGATCCTCGGCCACCGGGTCGTGACGCTGCACCCGAAGATCCACGGCGGCATCCTGGCCGTGCGCACCGACCCGCAGCACGTGCGCGACCTCGACGAGCACGGCATCACCGCGATCGACCTCGTCGTCGTCAACCTCTATCCGTTCTCGTCCGAACCCGGGATCGAGCTGATCGACATCGGCGGTCCGGCGATGGTGCGGGCGGCGGCGAAGAACCACGCGTTCGTCGGTGTCGTCGTCAACCCGGCCGACTACGCGGTCGTGCTCGACGAGCTGCGCGGCAGCGGCGGCTCGCAGCTGAGCGACGCGACACGCCGGCGGCTCGCCCGCGACGCGTTCGCCCACACGGCGGCGTACGACGCCGCGATCGTCGACTGGTTCGACGGCGACGACGTGCTGCCGGCGACGTACCACCCGAGCTACGAGCGGGTGGCGCTCGAGCTGCGCTACGGCGAGAACCCGCATCAGCGGGCGGCGCTCTACCGCGCGCAGGGAGCCACCCCGTGGTGGGACGCCATGACGCAGCACGCGGGGATGGCGCTGTCGTACCTCAACCTGTACGACGCCGATGCCGCGTGGCTGCTGGCGCACGACATGGACCCGGTCGGCGGCCGGCCGTCGGTCGCGATCATCAAGCACGCGAACCCGTGTGGCGCGGCCGTCGCCGACTCGTTGGCCGACGCCTACCAGCTGGCCTTCGAGTGCGACGAGCGGTCGGCGTTCGGCGGCATCGTCGCCGTCAACCGCCCGATCGACGACGCGACGGTCGAGCGCATGGTCGCGGCCGCCCAGGCGGACGTCGTGATCGCGCCCGGATACGAACCGGGCGTCGTCGAGAAGTTGGTGGCGAAGCGCAAGAACACCCGCCTGCTCGAAGCGCCGCCGCCCGTGCCCGACCGTCGCCATCAGCGGGCGATCACGGGTGGGCTCCTGCTGCAGGACCCGCATCACTTCGCCGCGCCGCGGTCGGAGTGGCGGGTCGTGACCGAGCGACAGCCGACCGAGCACGAGCTCGATGACGCCGAGCTCGCGTTCCGCATCTGCGGCTACGTGAAGTCGAACTCGATCGTGCTCGTGCGCGACGGCGTCGCGTGGGGGATCGGCGCCGGCCAGCAGAACCGCGTCGAGGCGGGACAGATCGCGGCGCAGAAGGCGGCGGGCCGAGCCAAGGGCGGCGCGTGCGCCAGTGACGCGTTCTATCCCTTCCCGGACGGCATCGAGGCGGCGGCCGATGCGGGGGTCGCGGTGATCATCCAGCCGGGTGGGTCGGTCCGCGACGACGCCAACATCACGCGAGCGAACGAGCTCGGCGTCGCCATGGTGTTCACCGGCGAGCGGCACTTCCTGCACTAATGAGCGCCGTCCTCATGCCCGGCGGCCCCGTCGCCGACGCCGTCTTCGCCGACCTGGTGCCCCGCATCGAGAAGCTGAAGGCCAACGGGCACACGCCCGGGCTCGCGACGGTCCTGGTCGGCGACGACGACGCCAGCGCCCGGTACGTCGGCATGAAGATGCGCAAGGCCGAGGAGCTCGGCTGCAACAGCCCGCACGCGCACCTGCCACAGGACACGACGACCGAGGACGTGATCGCCGCGGTCCGGGCGTTCAACGAGGACGACGCCGTCGACGCGATGCTC
>DASSOZ010000147.1:0-43607 GCA_035700105.1 Acidimicrobiales bacterium | reverse complement strand
CCCCTGGTACACTGGAACCCGTGTCGATCGGCCTCCTGAGCAGCGTTTTCGCGCTCGGAGGCCCGGCGAACCGCCCCCTCTAGAAAGTCTCGTCTTGGCCCAGGCAGCGACGTCCTACGGCGCGTCCGACATGACCATCCTCGAAGGTCTCGAGGCGGTCCGGAAGCGCCCCGGCATGTACATCGGCAGCACCGGTCTGAACGGGCTGCACCACCTCGTGTGGGAGGTCGTCGACAACTCGGTCGACGAGGCCATGGCGGGGCACGCGACGCGTATCGACGTCACGTTGCTCGCCGACGGTGCATGCCGCGTGGTGGACGACGGCCGCGGCATCCCGGTCGACATCAACAAGAAGTACAACAAGTCCGGCGTCGAGATCGCGCTCACCGTCCTGCACGGCGGCGGCAAGTTCGGCGACGGCGGCGGCTACAAGGTCTCCGGTGGGCTGCACGGCGTCGGCGTGTCCGTCGTCAACGCGTTGAGCGAGCGGGTCATCGTCGAGGTCGACCGCGACGGCAACCGCCACCGCCAGGAGTTCGCCGGCGGCGGCAAGCCGGTCACGAAGCTCGAGGTCGTCGGGAAGTCGCCGCGCGGCCGCACGGGCACGACGGTGACGTTCTGGCCCGACCCGGTGATCTTCGCGTCGGAGGGCACCGAGTTCCGCGCCCAGACGATCCGCGAGCGCCTGCAGATCATGGCGTTCCTCAACAAGGGCCTCGAGATCCGCTTCGTCGACGAGCGGCCCGACCACAACAGCGAGCCGGCGGTGTTCAAGTACGCCGGCGGCCTCGTCGACTTCGTGCGCCACCTCAACCACTCCAAGGAGGCGCTCTTCAAGCGCGTGTGCGACTTCGACGCGTCCGAGAAGGACCAGGAAGTCGAGATCGCGATGCAGTGGAACACCGGCTACTACGAGTCGCTCCACTCGTTCGCCAACGGCATCGCCACGAACGAGGGCGGCATGCACGAGGAGGGCTTCAAGAAGGCCCTCACCAACGTCGTCAACAAGTACGCCCGCGGCAAGGGCCTGCTGAAGGAGAAGGACGACAACCTCCAGGGCGAGGACATCCGCGAGGGCCTCACCGCGATCATCTCCGTGAAGCTCCGGGACCCGCAGTTCGAGGGCCAGACGAAGGCGAAGCTCGGCAACGTGTCGATCCGGTCGATGGTCGAGCGCGTCACCAACGAGAAGCTCGCCGAGTGGTTCGAGGAGCACCCGGGCGAGGCGAAGCAGATCGTCCAGAAGGGCACCCAGGCCGCCCGCGCGCGCGTCGCGGCACGGCAGGCGCGCGACCTGACGCGCCGCAAGTCCGCGCTCGAGGGTGCCGGTCTGCCCGGCAAGCTCGCCGACTGCGCGTCGCGCAACGCACGCGAGTCGGAGCTGTTCATCGTCGAGGGTGACTCGGCCGGCGGTTCGGCGATCCGCGCCCGCAACCCGCAGAACCAGGCGATCCTCCCGATCCGGGGGAAGATCCTCAACGTCGAGCGGGCCCGCATCGACAAGATGCTGAAGAACAACGAGATCCAGGCGTTGATCGCGGCGATCGGGGCCGGTCTCGGCGACGAGTTCGACATCACGAAGATCCGCTACGGCAAGGTCATCATCCTCGCCGACGCCGATGTCGACGGCAGCCACATCCGCACGCTGCTGCTCACGTTCTTCTTCCGGCAGATGCAGGAGCTCGTCGAGCAGGGCAACGTGTTCATCGCGCAGCCGCCGCTGTACTCGACGATCGTCAACAAGCAGAAGATCTACCTGAAGGACGACGCCGCTCGCGATCGGTTCCTCGCCGAGAACGAGGGTCGCAAGTTCGAGTTCCAGCGCCTGAAGGGCCTCGGCGAGATGGACTACGACGAGCTGCGCGACACGACGATGGACCCGGCGCGGCGCACGCTGCTGCAGGTGTCCGTCGAGCAGGCGGCGCTGGCCGACGAGGTGCTCAGCGTGCTGATGGGTGACGACGTCGAGCTGCGCAAGCACTTCATCCAGACGAACGCGCAGGACGTGAGGTTCCTGGACATCTGATGTCGGACGCGACGACACCCCCGCCCGGCGACGACGGCTCCGACGTCACGTTCGGCTCGATCGAGCCGATCGAGCTCCAGGAGGAGATGGAGCGGTCGTTCCTCGACTACGCGATGTCGGTCATCGTGTCGAGGGCCCTGCCCGACGCGCGCGACGGCCTGAAGCCGGTGCACCGCCGGATCCTCTACGGCATGTTCGACCAGGGCGTCCGCCCCGACCGCCCGCACGTGAAGTGCGCCCGGGTCACCGGCGACGTCATGGGCAAGTACCACCCGCACGGCGACAGCGCGATCTACGACGCGCTCGTGCGCATGGCCCAGCCGTTCTCGCTGCGCCACCCGCTCATCGACTTCCACGGCAACTACGGCTCGCCCGACTATCCCGCGGCGGCGGCTCGCTACACGGAGTGCCGGCTGCATCCGCTGGCCATGCAGATGCTGGCGTCGATCGACGAGGAGACGATCGACTGGGCCGACAACTACTCGGGCGAGTTCCAGGAGCCCACCGTCCTCCCGGCGCGGTTCCCGAACCTGCTCGTGAACGGCTCGCAGGGCATCGCCGTCGGGATGGCGACGAACATCCCGCCGCACAACCTCGGCGAGGTCATCGACGCGACGCTCCATCTGATCGACCACCCCGAGGCCACCCCCGACGACCTGATGAAGCTCGTGAAGGGCCCCGACTTCCCGACGGGGGCGCTCATCCTCGGCCGGGCCGGGATCATGGACGCCTACCGCACGGGCCGCGGGTCGATCCGCATGCGGGCCCGGGCCGAGATCGTCGAGGGCAAGACGAGCGACGAGATCGTCATCACCGAGCTGCCGTACCAGTCGAGCCCGGCGTCGATCGAGTCGAAGATCGAGGAGCTCGTCGTGTCGCGCACGATCGACGGCATCCGCGACATCAAGAACCTGTCGTCCGGCGTGGACACGAAGATCGTGATCTACCTCAAGCGCGACGCGCCGGCGAACGTCATCCTCAACAACCTCTACAAGCACACGCCGCTGCAGACGTCGTTCGGCGTGAACATGGTTGCGCTCGTCGACGGGGTGCCGCGCACGCTGAACCTCGTCCAGATGCTGCAGGCCTACGTCGACCACCAGGTCGACGTCATCACCCGGCGCTCCGAGTACCGCCTGCGCAAGGCGCGCGACCGCGCCCACATCGTCGAGGGCCTCCTGAAGGCGCTCGACATGATCGACGCGATCATCACGCTCATCCGAGCGTCGGAGGACCGGGGCGCGGCGCGCGAGGGGTTGATGGCCGACGCGTTCGGCTTCTCCGAGGTGCAGGCGAACCACATCCTCGACATGCAGCTGGTGTCGCTCACGCGGCTCAGCGGCCAGAAGCTCCACGACGAGATGGAGGAGCTGCGCCAGACGATCGCCGAGCTCGAGGCGATCCTCAACGACCCGGCCAGGCTGCGGTCGGTGATCAAGGACGAACTGTCCGAGATCAGGTCGAAGTTCGCCGAGCCCCGCCGGGCGGAGATCACGTTCGACCCCGGCGACATGGACATCGAGGACCTCATCGAGGACGAGGAGCTCGTCGTCACGATGTCGCAGGCCGGCTACGTGAAGGCGATGTCGGCCGACACGTTCCGCACGCAGGGGCGCGGCGGTCGTGGTGTCCAGGGCACGAGGCTCAAGGACAACGACTACGTCAACCACATCCTCACGACGACCGCGCACGCGTACCTGCTGTTCTTCTCGAACAGGGGCCGCGTCTACCGGCTCAAAGCGCACGAGATCCCGATGAAGGAGCGCACGGCGCGGGGCACGGCGATCGTGAACCTGCTGCCGCTCGCCTCCGACGAGAAGATCCAGGCGATCATCGACACCCGCACGTACGAGACCGGCCGCTACCTCTTCTTCGCGACGAAGCAGGGGCAGGTCAAGAAGACGTTGATGAGCGAGTACGACTCGTCGCGTCGTGACGGGTTGATCGCCATCAACCTCAAGGACGGCGACGAGCTGGTGAAGGTCATCCAGACGTCGGGCGACGACGAGATCTTCATGGTCTCGCGATCAGGCATGACGATCCGGTTCTCCGAGGAGGACGTGCGGCCGATGGGTCGCGGCACGGCCGGCGTGCGGGGGATGCGGGTCAAGTCGGGCGACGAGGTCGTGTCGTGCGACCTCGCCCGTGACGACACGGCCATCCTGATCGTGACCGACCAGGGCTACGGGAAGCGCACGCAGCTCGACAAGTTCAACGCCCAGGGCCGCGGCGGCCAGGGCGTGCGCGGCATCCGCCTGACGGCCCGCAAGGGGCACGTCGTCGCCGCGTTCATGGTCGGGCTCGACGACGAGGTGATCCTGATCTCGTCGGGCGGTGTGACCATCCGCACCGAGGTGCGCACGATCTCGTCGCAGGGGCGCGACGCCACGGGCGTGCGGGTGATGAACCTCGACGACGGTCAGACGCTGGCCGCGGCCGCGCTCGTGCTGACCGCCGACGACGTCGACGAGGAGTAGCCGGCTCCTCCCGCTCGCTTCCCCGTGAGCAGCAGGCCTCTCGTGTGGGGGTCGTATGAGGTGCAGACGGTGGCGCGGCGAGCGCGGCCAGGTGCTCCCGTTCGTGGCGTTGGTGCTCGTCCTGGCGGGCGCGCTCGCGTTGTTCGTCGGGCGCCTCTCCGGTGCGGCGGTGTCGCGGGCGCGGGCCCGGACGGCGGCGGATGCGGCGGCGCTGGCCGGCGCGGCCGAGGGCGAGGCGGCGGCGCGCTCGGTCGCAGCGGCGAACGGCGGCGTCGTCGAGTCGTACGCCGTGGAGGGCGCCGACGTGGCCGTCGTCGTCCGCGTCGGGTCGGCGCACGCGCCGGCGCGTGCGCGCAGAGAGCGCGGCGGCGGGTCCTGGCGCGACGACGGCATCCGCGCTGGCTCGCCGGCGACGGTGCAGGGTAGTGGTGGGGCCGCTTCGCAGCTCCGGAGGGCGCCACCACCGTGACCGACACCGCCGCCTCGTCGTCCGCCGTACCAGTGTCCGTGCCGGGCCCGGTCGAGCGCGCCCGGCCACCGGTGGCGCCAGTGGGCGGCACGCCGGTCGCAGCGGGCGTGGCCGGTCGATCCGGTCCGCCCGCAGGCCGGTCGGTGCGGCGGGTCGTGCGCCGCGTCGAACCGATGTCGGTGCTGAAGGTGTCGGTGGTGTTCTACGCCTGCGTGTTCGTCGTGCTGCTCGTCGCCGGGGTCGTGCTGTGGCTGGTCGCGTCGGCCGCGGGCGTCGTCGGCAACGTCGAGACGTTCATCGGCGACCTGTTCGCGCTCGACGAGTTCCACTTCGAGGCGTTCCAGATCCTGCGGGCCGCGTTCGCCGGCGGGGCGGTGCTGGTCCTGCTCGGGACCGCGCTGAACGTCCTGGCGGCGACGCTGTTCAACCTGATCGCCGACCTCGTCGGCGGGGTCGAGATGACCGTCGTCGAGGACGACCGTGGGCCGGTGCCGGGCCCGCGCACCGTCGTGTAGTCAGCGCTCGAGGCGGCGCTGCTGTTCGGCGAGGACGAGGTCGATCACGTCGGCCGTCAGGTCGATCACGTCGTGATCGGTGGCGCCGGCGGTCGGGAGAACGATGACGGTGTCGGCATCGGCCTCCGCCGAGCGGTCCTCGGTGACGATCGCCACCGCGAAGTGCCCCGACGGGCGGGCGCGACCCGAGTTCTGGACGTCTTCGACGCCGGCCCGCCGCAGAAGCTGGACGATCGCGTCGCTCAGTACAGCGGGCTCGGCCGCGACCACGACCGTGTGCTCGCTCGCCACCACCCTCAACGTGCCTCACGGCTCATGCGGTTGCACCCTCCGTTTTGGTGAAATCGTCGCATGACCGGCGGCCCGCACGTGATGATCGTCGACGATCACGCCGTCCTCGCACAGGCGCTCGCCGGCGCGTTCGAGAACGAGGGGTTCCGTGCGACGGCGCTGCCCCCGGAGGACATCAACGCCGAGCGCATCGTCCGCCGGGTGCGCGACGAGGCGCCCGATGTGGTGCTGCTCGACCTGCTGCTGTCGGGAGGGCTGTCCGGCGTCGACCTCGTGCGGCCGTTGCGCGCCGCGGGGCCCAAGGTGCTCGTGATGACGTCGAGCCAGGACCGAGTGCTGCTCGCCCGCTGCCTCGAGGAGGGCGCCGACGGCCTGTTCGACAAGAGCCTTCAACTGCATCATCTCGTGGAGTACGTCGCCGACGCGGCTCGGGGGCAGACGGTGTTGTCCCCAGGGGTGCGAGAGGAGCTGCTCGCCGAGCTGCGCGCCGACCGCTCACGCCGGCACCGCGTGCTCGAACGGTTCACCTCGTTGACGACGCGCGAGGCGGAGGTGCTCGACCACCTGTTGAACGGGCGATCGTCGGACGAGATCGCCGTACTGCAGTCGATCGCGGTGAGCACGGTCCGGTCGCACGTGAAGTCGATCTTCAGCAAGCTCGGCGTGAACTCGCGCCTCGCGGCGGTCACGCTCGCACGCCAGGCAGGCTGGTCTCCGGCGGGCGAGTAGGTCGATCGACCCTTTCTCGGGGGTCTCCCTCAGGTGGGTGAAGGCGGTCACCACCACCCTCCGTAACTTCGATTTCAGGGCGGTGTGATGATCCCCCGGGCTGCAACTGGTCGCCTTGCCCGGGCGGGGAGCGAGTGGCGAAACCGACGCCAACGAGATCGGGGCTTCCGGCCCGGAGGAGTTGGAGATGCGGATTCGTCGAGCGGCCAGGGTCTTTGCGCTTTCCGTCGTCGTCGTCGTGTTGACGGCGCAACTCGCAGGCGCCGATCTCACGACCGAGACGTCGACCACGCTCGACACGTCGATCGCGACGCCGACGACCGTCGCCGCCGGCGCGAACTCCTTCACGATCCGGCTCTGGGCCACCTCCGGGGACGCCGCGAACAAGAGCGGTCGCATCGACGTCGTCACGAGCTACTCGATGTCGACGACCGGAACGGTCACCCCCGGCACCACCACGACGACCGTCACGTTCCCGACGACGTTCAAGTTGAACTCGTGCGACGGGTCCGGCGACCCAAGCGGTTGCCAGAGCAACCCGTTCACCGTGACCGCGACGCTCAACGTCGCGCCCGGCACGCCCAACGGCACCGTGGGCACGGTCCTCGTGAAGCTCCTCGAGCAGGCGAACTCCGGCGTCAACGCCGATGCCTCGCCCGCGTCGGGTTTCGTACGTGTGGGGGGAGCGAACGCGGCGCCGACCGTCGGGGCGATCACGGGTGCGGCGTCGCAGTCCGAAGGGTCGACCGGGTCGTACGCCGTCGTGGCGTCCGACCCCGACGGCGACTCACTGACGTACGCCTGGTCCACGAGCTCGAACGCCTCGATCAGCGGGCCGGCGAACACTGCGTCGGCCATGGTCACGTTCCCCGACGGGCCGACGACCGCGACCGTCAGCGTCTCCGTCGACGACCAGCACGGGCACGTGCTCAGCCGTTCCACGACGGTGACGGTGTCGAACGTCGCGCCGTCCGCGCTGGCCGTTGCGCCGACGTCCGTCGTCGAGGGGTCGCCGATCGCGATCGCGCTGTCGGGCGCGAGCGACCCGTCGTCGCCCGATACGGCGGCCGGGTTCACGTACGCCTTCGACTGCGGAGCCGGCTACGGCGCCACGACGTCGACGCCGTCGGCGACGTGCCCCACGAACGACGACGGCTCCCGGACCGTCAAGGCCCGGATCGCGGACCGCGACGGCGGTTCGCGTGAATACACGACGACCGTGTCGGTCACCAACGCTGCTCCGACCGCGGTGTTCAGCCCGTCGTCTCCCGTCGACGAGGGGTCGGACATCACGCTGTCCTTCCTCGGCGCCACGGACGTCTCGTCCGCTGACGTCGCCGCCGGGTTCACGTACGCGTTCGACTGCGGGGCCGGGTTCGGAGCCTTTACCACGTCGACGATCGCCGGTTGCACGACGAACGACAGCGGCACCAGGACCGTCAAGGGCGCCGTCCGTGACAAGGACGGCGGCGCGACGACATACACCGTCTCGACGGTCGAGGTCCGCAACGTCGCCCCCACTGCGATCTTCGGGACGACCTCGACGGTCGGCGAAGGGACCGCGATCCCGCTGTCGCTCACGGGTGCGGACGACCCGTCGACGGTCGACGCCGCGAGCCTCAGCTACGCGTTCGACTGCGGCACGGGAGCGGGGTACGGCGCGACGTCGACCGTCGCGGCGGTGCTGTGCCCGACCACCGACCAAGGTGACCGCACCGTCAAGGCCAAGGTGGCGGACAAGGACGGCGGCTACACCGAGTACACGCAGGGCGTCACGGTGACGAACGTCGCGCCGACGGCGATGTTCTCTGCCCCCGACTCGGTGCCCGAGGGTTCGCCGATCACGCTCTCCCTGGCGAACGTCGAGGACCCGTCGGCGGCGGACACCGACGCGGGCTTCACGTACGCCTTCGACTGCGGCGCCGGCTACGGCGTGGCCTCCACGTCCTTGACGTCCAGCTGCACCACCGCGGACGAGGGCACCCGAACGGTCAAGGGCAAGGTGATCGACAAGGACGGCGGCGCCACCGAGTACGTCGAGACGGTGTCGATCACGAACGTCGCTCCCAACGTGATGCTCGGCGAGGGCGCCACGCTCGCCGAGGGCGACACGTTGACACGAGGCGGGTCGTTCACCGACCCCGGCGCCGACACGTGGTCGGCGATCGTCGACTACGGCGACGGCAGCTCGACACAGACGGTGTCGATCACCGGTACGACGTTCACGCTCAGCCACGTGTACGCCCAGGACGCGCACTACGACGTCACCGTGATCGTCGGTGACGGGACGGACGCCTCCGCGGCGTCGTTCCGTGTCGACGTCACGAACGTCGCGCCGGCGGTATCCGTCGGCGACGGCAGCGCTCCCGAAGGGACGACCCTCACCGCGTCCGGGTCGTTCACCGACCCCGGCGCCGACAAGTGGTCCGCGACCGTCGACTACGGCGACGGAACTGGCCCGGCGACGCTCACGCTCGCGACCGACAAGACGTTCGCGCTCGCGCACACCTACGCGGATGACGGCACGTACACCGTCAGCGTCGCGGTCGTCGACGACGACACCACGTCCGTGACGACCGCCACCGCGGTCGTCACGAACGGCACGCCGGTCGTCGACGCCGGACCCGACCGCGCTGCCGTCGAGGGCGCGCAGACGACCGGGTCGGTGACGTTCACGGACCTCGGCGCCGACACCTGGGTCGCGACCGTCGACTACGGCGACGGGTCGACCGAATCGGTGAACCTCGGTACCAACCAGACGTTCGAGCTGGCGCACACCTACGCGGACGACGGGTCGTACACCGTCGCCGTGGCGGTGGCCGACGACGAGGGTGCGATCGGGGGCGACGCCTTCGAGGTCGTCGTCGCGAACGTCGCCCCGATCGTCAACGCCGGTGCCGACCAAGCGGTCGCCGAGGGCTCGGCGTTCCACGGTGCGGGCTCGTTCACGGACCCTGGCGCCGACCCTTGGTCGGCGACGGTCGACTACGGCGATGGCGGCGGGGCGACGACGCTGACGCTCGCCGACGACCACTCGTTCGAGCTCGATCACACGTACGCCGACAACGGCGTCTACACCGTGACGGTCGTCGTCGGGGACGGCGACGACACGGGCACGTCGACGGCGACGGTGACGGTCTCGAACGTCGGGCCGACCGTCGACGCCGGCCCCGGGGCCACGATCGACGAGGGCGGCACGTTCACCGGCGGCGGCACGTTCAGCGATCCCGGCGCCGACGACCCCTGGACGGCGACCGTCGCCTACGGCGACGGCACGACCGGCACGCTCGGTCTGACCGGCAAGTCGTTCTCACTCGAGCACCGCTACACCGACGAGGGCACCTACCTCGCCGTCGTCACGGTCACGGACAAGGACGGCGCACCCGGGTCCGGCAGCACGACGGTCACCGTCGCGAACGTCGCACCGACGGTCGACGCCGGTGCCGACGCGACGATCGACGAGGGCGGGACTTTCTCCCGGCACGGAATGTTCACCGATCCCGGCGCTGACGTGTGGACCGGGGCAGTCGACTACGGGGACGGGACGACGGCGTCGATCGCCGTGGACGGCGACGGGCAGTCCTTCGACCTCGCTCACGTCTACCCGCGGGACGGCTCGTACTCGGTCGTCGTCACGATCGACGACCACGACGGCGGGGTGTCGACCGACACGGTGGTGGTGACCGTCGACAACGTCGCCCCGCTCGTCTCGGCCGGGGGCGACGACACCCTCCAGGAGGGTGGCTCGCTGGCACGCGGCGGCTCCTTCGCCGACCCGGGCGACGACGTGTGGCAGGCGACCGTCGACTACGGCGACGGCACGACGGCGACCTTGAGCCTGACGGGTAAGGCGTTCGCGCTCGCACACACGTATGCGCAGGACGGCGCCTTCACTGTGACGGTGTCGGTCGGCGACGGCGCGACCGTCTCGGTCGGTACGTTCGTCGTGACCGTCACCAACGTCCTCCCGGCTGTCACCGTGCACGCGGGCACGGCCGACGAGGCGTCCGTGCTCACGGTCACCGGCTCCTTCACCGACCCCGGTGCGGACGCGTGGTCGGCGACGGTCGACTACGGCGACGGCACGACCGGGACGATCTCGCTGGCGGCCGACAAGAGCTTCTCGTTCGACCACGTGTACGCCGACGACGGGAGCTTCGTCGTCGCAGTTACGGTTCGAGACGACGACGGGGCCGGATCGAACACCGACGACGCCGTCGTGGCGAACGTCGCGCCGTCGCTCTCGCAGATCGCGGCCCTCGCCTCGTTCGAAGGCAGCCTCGTGCAGACCACGGCGACGTTCACCGACCCCGGTGCCGACACGTGGCAGGCGACCGTCGACTACGGCGACGGCACGCCGGTACAGCCACTCGGCCTCGTCGGCACGTCGTTCGGGCTCGGCCACACCTACGCCGACAACGGCACCTACACGGTGACGGTGTCCGTCACCGACGACGACGGCGGGACGGGCTCGACGACGGCGACCGTCGTCGTCGCCAATGTGGCGCCGACCGTCAGCGCCGGCCCCGACGGCGCCGCCGAGGAAGGCTCGCCGTTCGCCTCGGGCGGATCGTTCACCGATCCCGGCGCGGACGTGTGGACCGCCTCGGTCGACTACGGCGACGGTGGCGGTTCGCACTCGCTCGCGCTCACCGGCACGACGTTCACCCTGGCGCACGTCTACGTCGACAACGGCGTCTACACGGTCACCGTCACCGTCGACGACGGCGACGACACGGGCACGTCGACGGCGACGGTCAGCGTGACCAACGTGGCGCCGGCCGTCGACGCCGGTGCGGGCGACACGATCGACGAGGGCGACACGTTCGCGGGCGCCGGCAGTGTCGACGACCCCGGTGCGCTCGTCACGTTCTCGGCCACGGTCGACTACGAGGGACTGGGCGCGTCGACGCTCACCGTCGCGTCGGACCGTACGTTTGCGCTGTCGCATCGGTACCTCGACAACGGGACGTTCCGTCCCACGGTCGTCGTGACGGACAAGGACGGCGGCGTCGGTGAGGACTCGACGACGGTCACCGTCCGCAACGTGGCGCCGACGGTCACGGTCGGCGACGGTGGGGTCGTCGACGAGGGCTCGCTGTTCACGGCTTCCGGCTCGTTCGCCGACCCCGGCTCGGACACGTGGTCGGCGACGGCCGCGTACGGCGACGCGACCGGCACCCAGGTGCTCGCGCTGACGGGCACGACGTTCACGCTGTCGCACGTGTACGCGAACGACGGCGTCTACACGGCAACGGCGACCGTGACCGACGACGATGGCGGTGTCGGTGCGGACTCGACGAGCGTCACGGTCCGCAACGTGGCGCCGACGGTGGACGTCGGCAGCGACGCGACGGCCGACGAGGGCGGCCCGTTCAGCCAGTCGGGTTCGTTCACCGACCCCGGCGCCGACACGTGGTCGGCGAGCGTCGACTACGGCGACTCGTCCGGCGCGCAGCCGCTGGCCGTCAACGGCAAGTCGTTCTCACTCGCGCACACCTACGCGCAGGACGGCTCGTACACCGTCACCGTGACGGTGCGCGACGGTGTCGACGAGGACACCGACACGCTGGTGGTGACCGTCCGCAACGTGGCGCCGGCCGTGTCGGTGCACGAGATCACCGCAGTGGACGAGGGCGGAGCTGCGTCGATAACCGGTTCGTTCGACGACCCCGGGGCGGATGCGCCGTGGACGGCGACGGTCGACTACGGCGACGGCACCACGGCCACGGTCGCGCTCCAGCCGGACAGGACGTTCTCGCTGGCGCACACGTACGTGCAGGACGGGTCCTACACCGTCGCTGTGACGGTCGCCGACGACGACACCACCGGGAGCGGAAGGAGGTCGGCGACCGTGCGCAACGTACTGCCGACGATCTCGTCGCTCACGACGAGCGTGAGCTTCTCGACGGCATGCCTGTCGGGCACGGCGGCCTCGCTGCGCTTCGGGGTCACCGATCCGGGGACGGCCGATCACACGACAGCGACAGTCGACTGGGGGGACACCGCCACGTCGACGTTCGCGAGTCGCGCCATTGCGACGTCGCACTCGTTCGCAGCCGGCCGGTACACCATCCGCGTGGCCGCGGCCGACGAGCACGGCACCGGTGCCGAGGTCACCGCGACGGTGTCGAACCTCTACGCGCGATCCGGGATCCTCCAGCCGATCAACGCGGACGGCACCAGCGTCTTCAAGAAGGGAAGCACCATTCCGGTCAAGATCCGGGTGACGGACTGCAACGGCACTCCGGTCGGCACTTTGGCGCCGTCGGTGGCCTTGCGGAAGGTCGGCGCGGGAACGACGGGCGATGTCGAGGTCGTCTCGACGAGCGCGGCGGACACCGGTCAGACGATGCGCTGGGACGGTTCGGCGGGTCAGTACATCTACAACCTCTCGACGAAGCGCAGCACGTTCAACAACGGTGCCGACCTCGCCGACGGCCGTTACGAGCTCACGATCTCGTCGCCCACGTTCGACCGGGTGGTCGTCGAGTTCACCCTCAAGCAGTAGCTCCGGGGCCGTGCGGCCGGTCGTGTAGGGTGTCCGGCCGCACCAACGGGGCTATAGCTCAGTCGGTTAGAGCGCATCCCTGATAAGGATGAGGTCGCTGGTTCGATTCCAGCTAGCCCCACGTGATCCGGACTCTGCGGCGCGCCGCGCTCGCCCTCGGCCTGGCCAGCGCCATCGCCGGCGTCCTCCGATTACGCGGGACCGGGGGGACGCCGCCACAGGGCGGCGGGTGGCGCGAGCTGTCCGGGCCCGACCTCCGGTGACGGCGCCCACCTGATGAGGGCGCTCGTCGTCGGTGCCGGCGCGGTTGGGGCGCGCGCCGCCCGACAGCTGGTGTCGATCGACGCCGTCTCGCACGTCGGCGTGTGCGACACCGACGATCGGCGCGCCGCTGCCGTCGTCGAGTCGCTCGGCTCCGACGCCGCCTTCGTGACCGGCGACGTGACGGCGGCGTCGCTCGAGGGTGTCGACACTGTCGTGCTCGCCCAGCCCGGCGACCACCGACGTGTCGCCGAGCTGGCGATCGAGCGGGGTGCCGATGTCGTGTCGACGTCGGACGCGATGTCGACGGTGAAGCGGCTGCTCGACCTCGACGCCGAGGCGACCGAGCGGGGCCGGACGGTCGTGGTGGGCGGCGGGTTCTCGCCCGGACTGACGTGCGTGCTGGCGCGGCACGCCGCCGAGGGCTTCGACGAGGTCGACGAGGTCCACGTGGCGAAGGTCGGCACGGGCGGGCCGTCGTGTGCGCGGCAGCATCACCGGGCGCTGAGCGATCTCGCCGTCGATTGGCGCGACGGGGCATGGGCGCGGCGCGCCGGCGGGTCGGGACGAGAGCTCGTCTGGTTCCCCGATCCCGTGCGTGGCGTCGACTGCTACCGGGCCGGGTTGCCCGACGCGCTGCTGCTCGTACCGGCGTTCCCGGACGCGCGTCGGATCACGGCGCGGCTGGGCGCCAACCGCCGGGACCGGTTGACGTCGTGGCTTCCGATGCTGCGCCCGCCGCATCCCGAGGGCGGGCCCGGCGCGGTGCGGGTCGAAGTGCGCGGTACGCAGGGGGCGGCACGCGAGGTGCGGGTCCTGGGTGCCGTCGACCGCCCGGCGGTGGGCGCCGGCGCCGTCGCTGCGGTGGCGGCATGGTGGGCGGTGGAGGGGCGCTTCGTACGTCCGGGCGCAGCGGGACTGGCGGTGCTGCTGCCCGACACGGTGCCGTTCCTCGCCGAGCTGTCGCGTCGCGGCGTGCGGGCCGCGGTCTTCGAGGGCGTCTCGGGCTAGATGTAGATCCCATCCACGTTCGTCAGTAGGGCCTCCTTGAGGCTTGGGGTTGCTGAGACACCAACCTCAAGGAGACCCCGTGGAGATTCACGGTAACGCTCGGCTTCTGCCGAGCCAGCGACGCCTGCTGTGCGAACGCGTGCGGCTCGAGGGCTGGACGGTCGCAGAGGCGGCCGACGCGTTCGCCGTGTCCGAGCGCACCGCCTATCGGTGGCTGGCGCGCTGGGATCGCGGCGAGCCGATGACGGACCGATCGTCCGCGCCGACGCGTCGACCGCGGCGCACGCCAGCGGTGGTCGAGGCCGAGATCGAACGCCTACGCCGGCTGCGCTGGACGGCGACGAAGATCGCCGCGACGTTGGGCATGCCCACCTCGACCGTGTGCGCCGTGCTCGCGCGCATCGGACTGAACCGCCGGTGGCGTCTCGGGCCGCCCGAGCCGGCCAACCGCTACTGCCGGCGCCACCCGGGCGAACTGATCCACATCGACATCAAGAAGTTCGGCCGCTTCCACACGCCCGGCCATCGCGTCACCGGCCGCGGGTTCGGCCGCAACACCGGTGCCGGCTGGGAGTTCTGCCACGTCGCCATCGACGACACCAGCCGCCTCGCCTACGTCGAGATCCTCGACGACGAGACCGGCGCCAGCTGCGCAGCCTTCTTGCGCCGCGCCGTGGCCTGGTTCGCCGCCCGCGGCGTCACCGTGCACCAGGTCATCACCGACAACGGCGCCGGCTACGTCTCCAAGACCCACGCCGCCGCCGTCGCCGACCTCGGTCTGCGCCATCTCCGCACCCGACCGCACCGGCCCGAAACGAACGGGAAAGCAGAACGGTTCATCCAAACGCTGCAGCGCGAATGGGCCTACGAACGCAGCTACCCCACCTCGATCGAACGACGCCGAGCGCTCCTGCCGTGGCTGCGCTACTACAACGAGCAACGACCACACAGCGCCCTCGGCCACAAGACCCCCGTCAGCCAGCTCCACCGCTGACTGACGAACGTCCTTGGGATCAACAGCTAGACGGTCGGATCGTCAGGCGTTCAGCCGGGCGGTGGCGACGACGGTGCCGTCGTCGGTGAGCACCCGGATCGCCCTGACGTCGTGGAGCGAGACGTCGACGGCCTCGCCCCACGCGCCCTTGCCATCGTGGGCCTGGAAGCGGCCGAGGCGGATCGTGCGGCCGTCGCGCAGGACGGCGTCGCACACGTACGGGTTGTCGGCGGCCCACGGGTTGTCGACGGTCATGAACAGCCAGTCGCGGTCGCCGTCGTACGCCCACACCTGCCCGACACGCTCACCCGAGCGACTGCTGGCGAGGTTCGCGTGGACGAGCGCATCGTGTTCGTCGTTCCCGACGAGCGCGGCGGTGAGGAGCGCGGCCACGACGGCGGCGGCCGCCGCCAGGGCGACGGTGCGTGCCCACGCCCGGGCGCGACGGTGACGGATGTTCGGCGGTTCGGCGGCGAGGCGGGCCGCGACCCGTGACTCGAACCCGAGCGGCGGATCCGCCGCCGGCGCCAGGAGGAGCAGCGAGTCCCCGATGCCGGACAGCTCGTCGGCGAACGCGCGGCACTCGACGCAGGAGGCGAGGTGCTCGAGCACCTCGGCGCGCTCGTCGCCGTCGAGGACCCCGAGCGCGAGCTCGGGTGCGATGTCGCGGACATGGGTGCACGCCCGCGGGGTCGTCACGACGCCTCCTCGCCCGCGGTCACGAGCGTTGCTCGCAGCTTGAGCATCCCGGCGCGGATGCGCGTCTTCGCGGTGCCGACAGGGATGCCCTCCGACACGCTGATCTCCTTCGCCGTCCGCCCGTACCACGCCGCGAGGACCAGTGCCCGCTGCTGGTCGCGCGGCAGGTCGGCGACCGCAGCGCGAAGGCGGGCGAGGTCGTCGACGGCGGCGCCGTCCTCCGGGCTCGGCGTCAACCCGGTGAGCGCGACGAGATCATCGGGGTCGAGCGGGTCGGCGCGCCGCACGCGAAGCGAGTCGATCGCCAGGTTGCGCGTGATCGTCAGCAACCAGGTCGTGACCGACCCGCGCCGGGAGTCGTACGCAGCAGCGTGGCGCCAGGCGCGGGTGAATGCCTCCTGCGACACGTCCTCGGCCACGTTCGGATCGCCCACCAACCGCAATGCCAACCCGTAGACGCGCCGCTGGTGGCGGCGGACGAATGCCGTCCCCGCGTCACCGTCCCCGACCGTCAGCCCGGCGAGAAGCGACTCGTCCGACAGCGGATCGTCGTCGACCACGCCCACACCCCCGATACGTACCAGGTCCCCGGAGGGATTGCTCGCGCCGGTCCTGCCGCCGACCACGTACGCTGGGGACCCCTCGGGGACGTAGCTCAGTTGGCTAGAGCACCTGCTTTGCAAGCAGGGGGTCGTCGGTTCGAATCCGATCGTCTCCACCGGCGGAGCCGCCGAGCGCCCGGAGGGCTACGGCGGCTCGGACGCGGCGTCGGCGAGCTCGCCGCCGAGGCCGGCGCCGGTGGTCCGCGGCGAGGACGCGACCAGCGCGGCGCCGAACAGGATCGCCACGCCACCGGCGATCTGCAGGCCGCCGAGCGACTCGCCGAGGAAGACCGCGGCGAAGAGGATGCCGAAGAACGCCTCGAGCGTCATGACGACCGAGGTGCGCGA
The DNA here is from genome assembly GCA_035700105.1 of Acidimicrobiales bacterium. Taxonomy (GTDB): domain Bacteria; phylum Actinomycetota; class Acidimicrobiia; order Acidimicrobiales; family DASSOZ01; genus DASSOZ01. Next base: position 26,674 of record DASSOZ010000147.1, on the reverse strand, counting down.
CGGGCCCAGCAGCCGCAGCCCCGCGAACATGCAGAAGAACGCCGACGCCGTGACCACGCCGTTCGCCACCAGCGCGGGCAGGTGCCCGGCCGGCGAGTGCAGCGACGAGGTCGCCACGCCGCGGACGAGGTGCCCGACGCCGCAGCCGAGCGCGGTCCACGTCGCCTTGGCCACCGCGTCGCTGCGGACGACGGCGCGGTCGCCGGCGAACAGGTAGAACGCGAACAGCGTCGCCGACGACAGCGAGAAGGCGATGCCGGCGGCGGTGATCGACACGTCGGCGCCGGCGACGGCGACGACGGCGGACCCGCCGATCGACGCGCACAGCGCGAGCAGCACGCGCCGAGACGGGCGCGCCGCGCCCGTCACGAAGTCGAGGACGGTCACGACCACCGGATACGAGTAGAAGAGCAGCGCGACGGCGGCGGCGGTGCCCCGCTCGAGCGCCATGAAGAACAGGGTCGACTCGACCGTGTAGACGAGGCCGAGCAGGAACAGCACGACCCGCTCGCCGGTGGCGGGACCGGGCCGGCGCGCCACCCACCCCACGACGAACAGCAGCAGCGCGGCGACGCCGAAGCGCATCGACAGCACCGTCGGCGCCCCCAGACGGGCCTTGGCCAGCGACCGCCCGAACGCGATCGTCGCCCCGTAGGACGCCGCCCCGGACGCCGCGAAGAGCACGCCGACGGCGTTGGCACGATCACGCGTCGGCATGCACGACCGACGGTAGCAATGCTGTAGAACCAAAAGCCGACCCATCGAGTCGACTTTCACGGCGACGACCGCTAGGGTCGATCGGCGTACACGAACGACGACACGGAGGCACTACATGGCACTTCGTCTAGGTGACGTGGCACCCGACTTCGAGGCGGACACCACCGAGGGCAAGATCAGCTTTCACAAGTGGTTGGGCGACAGCTGGGGCGTCCTGTTCAGCCACCCCAAGGACTTCACGCCGGTCTGCACGACCGAGCTCGGCTACACCGCCAAGCTGAAGCCGGACTTCGACAAGCGCGGTGTCAAGGTCATCGGCCTCAGCGTCGACCCGCTCGACTCGCACAGCGGCTGGTCGAAGGACATCGAGGAAGTCACGGGCAGCAAGGTCAACTTCCCGATGATCGCGGACCCCGACAAGAAGGTCAGCCAGCTGTACGACATGCTCGACCAGAACGCGGCCGACAGCCAGACGGTCCGCTCGGTCTTCGTCATCGGGCCCGACAAGAAGATCAAGTTGCAGATCACGTATCCGGCGTCGACCGGCCGCAACTTCGACGAGATCCTCCGGGTCATCGACTCGCTGCAGCTGACGGCGAAGCACTCGGTCGCGACCCCGGTCAACTGGAAGTCGGGCGAGGACGTGATCATCTCGCCGGCGATCCCCGACGACCAGGCAACGGAGAAGTTCGGCGACTTCAAGAAGGTCAAGCCGTACCTGCGCGTCGTCCCGCAGCCGCAGGACTAGCGGGAGCCGCTAGAAGACCAGTGTGAACCTCGCGCCGCCGCCGGGCGCCTCGTCGAGCTCGACGCGGGCCCCGATGGCGGTGGCGAGGTTGCGCACGATCGACAGCCCGAGCCCCATCCCGCCCTCGGTGTGATCGCCGCGGGTGAAGCGCTCGAAGACCCGCTCCCGCCTCGCCGCCTCGATCCCGGGGCCGTGGTCCCACACGGTGACCCGCCGGCGTGATGCGGTGATCACCGCATCACCCGCGTACTTCAGCGCGTTGTCGACGAGCAGTCCGAGCGCGTGACCGAGCACGCGTGGATCGGTCGTCAGCCGGAGTGACGGGTCGACGTCGCACACGACGTCCTCCGGACGGAGCGACGCCTCGCGCACCCGCTCGGCGACGTCGGCGATCGTGACGTCCTCGGGATGAGCGACCATCATCCCGGCCTCGAAGCCCGTCGCCGTCAGCAGCTCGTCGATGCGGTCGCTCAGCCGCCCGCAGGCCGACTCGATGCGCGCCAGCCACGTGCGCTGCTCGTCGGTGAGGTTCTCGCTGCGCGCCGCGAACGTGTGCGTGAACCCGGTGATGATGGTGAGCGGGGTCTTGAGCTCGTGCGTGACGCGGGCGACGAAGTCGCTCTTGAGGTTCTCGAGCTCGGCGAGCTCCTCGTGCGTGCGGGCGCTCTCGATGGCGCCCGCCACCTGCGCGGCGAGGCCTTCGAGGACGTGCAGGTCGTCGATGTCGAACGCGTCACGCTCGATCGAGTCGACCTGGAGCAGGCCGATCACGCGGCCGAGGCACACGAGCGGCACCGCGAGGTAGCTCCGCATGCCGAGGTTGGTGCCGATGTGGGCGATGTCCTGGTTGACCCGCGCGTCGTTGGGGACGTCGGCGGAGTAGACCGGCCGGCCCGTCGACACGACGCGGCCGGACAGCCCGGTGCCGACCGGGATGCGGACGTCGTCCATGTCGTGATCGGGAAGTGGCGGGTCGCTGGCGGCGATGTACACCCCGCGCTCGTCGACGAGGCAGATCGTCCCGCCGCGGAACGACACGAGCGACCGCATCGCGTCGAGGACCGTCGTGAGCACCGGTGGGAGCTCGAGTGCCGGGCCGATCTCGCGGGCGACGCGCGCCATGAGCTGCTGCACCTCGAGCAGCGCGTGCAGCCGTTCCTCGGCCGTCCGGCTCCGTTCACGCATCGCCCCCACTGCGATCATCGTGCCACCGCCCTTCGCAACCGGGCGACCTGGGAACTGCAGGACTACAGCGGTGTGTACGTGCTCGCCGTGCCGGTGTACGGGGTCGACACCGACGCGAACCCGGACGCGTCCACCCGCCACGTACCGGCGGCCGGCGACGCCGTCGACGCCGTCTCCGCCTTGGCGCCGTTCGGCAACTGGGTGATCGAGTTCACGGCGCTGACCGCCGTCGACCCGTCCGGCCGGACGAGGGCGAGGTCGAGGTCGGCCAGGCCGTTCGCCCATGTGATCGTGGCGTCGAGCGACGTCGCACCGGCCGGGACCGTGACGGTGTGCGCGTCGTGCGCGGTCCCGAACAGCGACGCGCCGACGGTTCCGGTCCACGTCGTGACCTGCTCGGCCGCCCAGTACGTCGAGCCGTCCGAGCGCGTGAGCTTCTTGACGTTGTGCACGCCGCGCACGAGGTCGACCGCGGCGCGGGCGTCGACGAGCCCGTTGCCGCACGCGTACGGCTGGCAGCCGGCGACGGGCCGGGCGGTGCGGCGCAGCACCTCGCGCACGGCGTCGGGTGTCAGCCGCGGGTTCGCCTCGAGGAGCAGCGCGGCGACGCCGGCGATGTGGGGCGCGGCCATCGACGTCCCCGACAGCACCATGTAGCGCGCCCAGTAGTCCGTCGGCATCACGGCGGGGTTCGCCGGGTCGGTGAGGTCGACGGGCGCGGAGTTCGTGTCGGAGTAGAGGCCCGTGGACGCTCGCGCCGACGCGACGTACATGCCGGGCGCGAGCACGTCGGGCCACCACGTCGCGTCGACCGGGTCGCCGCGTGACGACAGGTCGGCCAGCGCGCCGGTCTTCGTCGACGCGCCCACGCAGACGACCCAGTCGGGGATGCAGTAGCGGCTGATGTGCCCCGCGCCGTAGGAGCCGTCGTTGCCGGCCGCCATCACGACGGTGATGCCGGCGTCGTGCACTGCCTTCGTCGCACGGTTGAGGACGTCGTTCGGGTCGTAGGGGACGGTGCCGTCGCCCCAGCTGTTGTTCACGACCTCGATGCCGTACTGGTCACGGTGGGCGACGACCCAGTCCAGGCCGACGGCGGCGGTCACCATCGACACGGCTTCGCCGCTGCCGACCCCGACGAGGCGGGCACCCGGCGCGACGCCGCGGTAGCGACCGCCCGACGCGGTGCCGTCGCCGGCGACGATGCCGGCGACGTGGGTGCCGTGGCCGCTGGTCGTGTCCGTGTCGACGACGCCGGGAACGGCGAGCGAGATGCCGGGGGCGTAGTGCTCCTCGCCGAGGATCTTCACGTTCTCGACGACCTTGCTGCCGTACGCCAGGTCGGGGTGGGTCGCGTCGATGCCGCTGTCGACGACGGCGACGGTGACGCCGGTGCCGTCGATACCGAGCTCGTCGCGCACGGAGTCGGCACGGATCAGCGGGACGGTCTTGTCCAGGTACAGCTCGAGCGGGCGGTCGGGCTCGACGCTGGTCACACCGGCGAGGGCACCGGCGGCGGCGAGCTGCGTCGGCGTGCCGCGAACGACGGCGGCGGGGATGTGCGTCAGCGGCGTCACGTCGAGCCCGAGGGCGTCGAGGGCGGCGACGACGGGAGCGGTGGGGGAGGGAACGGTGGCGAGGCCGACGAGGGCGAGCTGTGCGGACTCGGTGCCCCCGGCGGGGGCGACGGGGGCAGCGAGCAGGAACGACAGCGCGGCGGTGCACGCTGCCAGGGCCCGTGTGCATGTCACCCTCGTCGGCTTCATCCCACGTCCCTCCGGTCGCAACCCTCGCGCCATGCGTGGCCGACGACCATGGTCCGTCAACGCCAATTCCGGGTGCCCCGCCGGGTCAGCGCGTCATGGCCCGAACGGTCGGGTGGCTCCTAGCGCGGCCGGACTCGTAGGCTCCTTGACCGCACAGTCAAGTTCGCTCGATCACCCTCGGGAGGCCCAGTGGCCACAGCCGTCATCGTCGACGCCGTCCGCACCGCCGGCGGCAAGCGCAACGGGAAGCTCAAGGACTGGCATCCCGTCGACCTCGCCGCCGAGACGCTGAAGGCGCTGGTCGAGCGCAACGACCTCGACCCCGCGCTGATCGAGGACGTGATCATGGGCTGCGTGATGCAGACCGGCGCGCAGGGCCTGAACATCGCCCGCAACGCCGCCCTCGCCGCCGGCTTCCCCGAGTCGGTCGTCGGCACGTCGATCGACCGGCAGTGCGGCTCGTCGCAGCAGTCGGCCCACTTCGCCGCGCAGGGTGTGATCGCGGGCGCGTACGACGTGGTCGTCGCCGCCGGCGTCGAGGTGATGACGCTCGTGCCGATGGGCGTGACGATGCAGGGTCCGGGCATGCCGTTCGGCCCGAAGGTGATGGAGCGCTACGCCGCCGCCGGCGGGCTCGTGCCGCAGGGCATCAGCGCCGAGCTCATCGCCGACAAGTGGGGCCTGTCGCGCGAGGACCTCGACGCGTTCTCGGTCGAGTCGCACAAGCGCGCCGCCCGCGCGACCGAGGAGGGCCGGTTCCAGAACGAGATCGTGCCGATCACCGTCGACGTCGACGGCACCAAGGAGACGTTCGACCGTGACGAGGGCATCCGCCCGGACTCGTCGCTCGAGTCGCTGGCCAAGCTGAAGCCGGCGTTCAAGGAGGACGGCAAGGTCACCGCCGGCAACTCGTCGCAGATCACCGACGGCGCCGCGGCGATGCTGATCATGTCGGAGGAGAAGGCCAACCAGCTCGGACTGCGGCCGCGGGCGCGCTTCCACACCTTCGCCCTCGCCGGCGTCGACCCGATCACGATGCTCACCGGTCCCATCCCGGCGACGACGAAGGCGCTCGAGCGGTCGGGCCTGAAGCTCGACGACATCGACGTCATCGAGATCAACGAGGCGTTCGCGTCGGTCGTCCTGGCGTGGGAGAAGGAGCACCACCCCGACATGTCCCGCGTCAACGTGAACGGCGGCGCGATCGCGCTCGGCCACCCGCTCGGCTGCTCCGGGGCGAAGCTGATGGCGACGCTGCTCAACGAGCTCGAGCGCACGGGCGGCCGCTACGGCCTGCAGACGATGTGCGAGGGCGGCGGCATGGCCAACGCCACCATCATCGAGCGCCTGGGGTAACCGGCCCCGTCCCGCTTCTTGTCACCGCTGCGGTCGGTATACGGCCCCAGCGGTGACAAGAATGGTGGGGTCGTGGTCGTCAAGCTCGTGATCGCCGTCGTTGCCGCTGCGGTGATCCTGTACGTCGGCGTGTTCGTGCTCCGCGCCATCTCGACGCCCATGCCCGAGCCGGAGCCCGGCGAGATGCGCAAGGTGAACCTGCGCTACCGCTGCTCGATCTGCGGCGCCGAGGTGCGCATGACGTCGGCGCCCGACGCGATGCCCGAGCCGCCGCGCCACTGCATGGACGAGATGCAGCTCGTGGCGCCGACGTTCGAATGAGTCAGTGGTACTGCGTTGCCGCGACGAACCCGATGGTGATGAGCGCGAGGCCGCCGAGCAGGTACCCGTTGTTGGCGTCGCCCGGGAGCATGTTCAGGTAGTTGAGGACGATCATGAGCACGCCGAGCCCGAGGCAGCCGAACATCACGACGGGCACCCACGGCGGGCTGACCTTGTGCTCCTTGGGGATCGGCGGCGTGTACCGGCCCGACGACGGCATCGCCCGCGAGCTCGGGCCCGAGCCCGATCGGGTGCCCTTCGGCGTCGCGCGGCCGCCCTTCTGCTGCGATCCCTTCGCCATCCCACGAGACTACCGGCGTGCGTGAGCGCGGCTTCCTCGTCCTCGGCGCCGCGCTGATCGGGTTCGTCGTCGTGCTCGCGCTACGGGCGAAGCCTGCTGATCCCGAGTCGAGGCTGCCCGAGCGGTTCCGCCTCGTCGGTCTCATCAACCGCGAGCAGCGGACGACGGCCGCTCTGCGGAGCGAGGTCGAGCAGCTGCGGCGCGACGTCGACGCCGCCCGCGACGCGGCGAGCGGTCAGCAGACCGACACCGCTGCGCTCGACGACCGGCTCGACGACCTGCGCCTGCACGCCGGTCTCGTCGGTCTGCGAGGGCGCGGACTCCGCGTCACGCTCGACGACTCGACGCTGAAGGAATCGCCGAGCGGCAACGTCAACGACCTCGTCATCCACAGTCAGGACGTGCAGGCTGTCGTGAACGCGCTGTGGCGGTCGGGCGCCGAGGCGATCGCGTTGAACGGCGAGCGGCTGGTGTCGACGAGCGCGGTGCTGTGCGTCGGCAACACGCTGCTGCTCAACGGCACGGTGCACTCGCCGCCGTTCGTCGCCGTCGCGATCGGCGCGGAGCGGGACCGGTTCGAGGCGGACGCGCTCGTGCGGCGACTGCACCGCGACGCGGCGTCGTTCGGGCTGCGGTTCTCGGTGTCGGGGGTGAACGACGCGTCGGTCCCCGCCTACGACGGCGCCGTGAACCTGCGCCACGCCGAGGTGGCCTCGTGACGACCGAGCCGCCCGTCGATCCCGAGGAGTGGACCGACGAGCAGTGGCTGGCGTGGCTCGCCGAGCAGGACGACGCGGCGGCGCGATCGGACGGCGCCGTCGACGAGGACGCGCCGCCGGAGCGACCGCCGCGCCGGATCCCGACCGAGTCGTTCGGGGCCCAGATCATCGGCGGGGCGATGAAGGGCCTGGCCGAGGCCCTCTACGGCCCCCAGAAGAAGGACGTCGAGATCGTGTCGGAGGCGCCCGGCGACCCGCTCGACGAAGACCCCCTCGAGCTGCACCTCGACCAGGACCACCCGGAGGACAGCCGGGCGATCATCCGCCCCTGGCGGCGCAAGAAGGCGGACCCAGGGTGATGCCGTAGACCCACGTTTTCGGTGGGTTACGGCATCAACCTCGGAGTTGTGTCAGCGGGCGACGGCGACGTCGGCGGCGCGATCGCAGGCGTCGGCGAGGGCGACGTCGGCGGCCATGTAGATCTCGTCGGCGTTGGCTCCGTGCGCGGGGTAGGCGGCGATGCCGGCGGCGACGCGCACGGGCGCGCCGTCGCCGTCGCTGCGAGCGGGGAGCGTGACGTCGGCGCCGGCGACGTCGAGGGCACCGCGCACGACGCGCTCGGCGTCGGTCACGGCGAGGCCGGGGAGCACGACGGCGAACTCCGCGCCGGCGTTGCGGCCGAGCACGGCCGACGTCGGCAGTGACGATCGCAGCCGGTCGGCGACGGCGCGCAGCACGACGTCGCCGGCGCCGTACCCGAGCTCGCGGTTGGTGTCGGGGAGCGAGCGGACCCGCACGAGCGCGAACGCCGCCGGCGCCGCCATCCGCCCCGCCAGCACGATCTCGTCGGCGAGGCGGTCGCGCACCCAGCCGTGCGTGCCGACCCCCGTCACCGCGTCGGCCGTCGACGGGGACGACACCAGCTCGGCGCGTGACGCGGCCCCGGCGGCCCGGTCGTGCACGAGGGCGAAGAGGTTCTTCACGTTGAACGGCTTCGTGACGAACGCGTCGACGCCGCCGCTCAGCGCCTCCTCCTTCACCGACGTGCGCGAGTCGGCGGTGACGATGATCACGGGGAGGAGGGCGTGGTCGGGCTTTGCCCGGATGGCGCGGTAGACGTCGAGGCCGGACAGCCCCCGCAGGTGCAGGTCCAGCAGGATGCACACCGGGCGGTGCGTCGCGATCGCCCGCTCGACGTCCTCGATCGACGACGGGTCGACGTGCTCGAGGCCGGTGCCGCTGGCCCGGAAGTAGGCGCCCAGGAACGCGGCGATGTCGGGCTCGTCCTCCACGACGAGCACCGTCGCCGCGCCTTCCGACAGCCTCGCGGCGAGTGAACCCGGTCGAACTTCGTCGGCCACGTCACTACCTTGTCACGCCGTGAGCGAGCGAAGTGGACGAATGGCGCGAGTGCTCGTCATCGACAACTACGACTCGTTCGTCTACAACCTCGTGCAGTACCTCGGCGAGCTCGGCGCCGACCCGGTCGTGCACCGCAACGACGCGATCACCGTCGGCGACGTCGACGAGCTCGCGCCCGACGCGATCCTCGTGTCACCGGGCCCGGGCACGCCGTCCGACGCCGGCATCAGCTGCGACGTCATCCGCACGTACGGCCCGCGCATCCCCCTGCTGGGCGTGTGCCTCGGGCACCAGTGCATCGGCGAGGTGTTCGGCGGCGAGGTCGTCCGCGCCCCGGCGGTGATGCACGGCAAGACGTCGCTCGTCACCCACGACGGCACCGGCGTGCTGCGCGGGCTCATGTCGCCCTTCGAGGCGACCCGCTACCACAGCCTCGTCGTCGCGGCCGGGTCGATCCGTGACGACGAGCTCGTCGTCACGGCCACCGCCGACGACGGCGTCGTCATGGCGGTGCGCCACCGCCGTCACCCCGTCGAGGGCGTGCAGTTCCACCCCGAGTCGATCCTCACCGCGGGCGGGAAGCAGTTGATGGCGAACTTCCTCGCGATGGTGCCGGCCGCTACGGGTTGAGGATGCCGCCCGAGGCGGTCGTCGTCGGCGACGGCTCCTCGGTGGTGGTCGTCGACTTCTTCGTGGTCGTGGTCGTCTCCGGCCCCGACGACACGTACATCGTCACCGTCGAGCCCTTCGCTGCGCTCGAGCCGGCGGCGGGATCGGTGCGGATGACCTCGCCCTCGTTCACCGTGTCCGACACCTCGCGGCGAACCGCGACGCGGAAGCCGGCCTGGCCGAGCTCGTTGCTCGCCTCCGCCGAGTCCATGCCCTCGACGTCGGGGACCTCGACCGTCTCCTTGCCCGTCGAGACGACGAGCGTGATCGCCGACCCGCTGTCGGCCTTCGTCCCACCCTTGGGTGACTGGTCGAGCACCTCACCCTTGGGCGCGTTGTCGTCGGCGCGCGGCTGCTGTTGCACGGTGAACCCGGCCGTCTCGATGACGTCCTTGGCGTCGTCGATGTTGCGGCCCACGACGTCGGGCACGTCCGCCTGTGGCGCGCCGGCGCTGACCTCGAGCGTGACGGTGCTGCCCTTCGCGACGCGCTCGCCGCTCGCCGGCGACTGCTCGAAGACGAGGCCGGGCTTCACCTGGTCGTTGGCGACGTCCTGGCGCTCGGCCTTCAGGCCCGCGTCGGACAGCGTCTGCGCGGCGATGTCGTAGGTCTTCGTCCGCACGTCGGGGACGGTGACGCGGCTGCCCGTCGTCGTGTCCGAGAACTGGCGGTAGAGCAGGAACAGCAGGACGCCGAGGATGGCGAGCAGCACGAGGAGCAGCACGATGTACGCGCCGTTGCGGCGTCCCGGCGGCGGCGTGGGCGTGATCGTCGCCGCGCCCGTCGCGACCGGCGCGGCGACGGCGGTGCGGTCGGCGGCGACCGTCGTCTGGTGCACCGCGGTGGCCTGCGCCGCGGCCGCGGGCACGGCCATCGTCGTCGCGACCGGTGTGCGGCCCTCGCGGAAGCGCAGGAGGTCGGCGCGCAGGTCGTTCGCGGTCGCGTAGCGGTCCTCCGGACGCTTGGCGAGCGCGCGCAGGATCACCGCCTGGAGGTCGGCCGGGACGTCGGGGTTGAGCTGCGCGGGCGGGACCGGCGTCTCCTGCACGTGCTGGTACGCGATCGCCACCGGGTTGTCGCCCTGGAACGGCGGGCGCCCCGTCACCATCTCGTAGAGGACGACGCCGAGTGCGTACACGTCGCTGCGCTGGTCGATGGCCTGGCCCTGCGCCTGCTCCGGCGAGAAGTACGTCGCCGTGCCCATGACGGTGCCGGTCTGGGTGAGGTTCTCGCCGGCGGAGTCGCGTGCGGCGCGGGCGATGCCGAAGTCCGTCACCTTCACCTGACCGGTGCGGGTGATGAGGACGTTGCCCGGCTTCACGTCGCGGTGCACGACGCCGTTGCGGTGGGCGAAGCTCAGCGCGTTCGCGATGTCGGCGCCGATGTCGGCGGCGCGCGTCGGGTGGAGACGACCCTCTTGGCGGATGAGGTCGCGCAGCGTCGGGCCGTCGACGTACTCCATGACGATGAAGTACGTGGAGCCCTCCTCGCCCCAGTCGTAGACCGAGACGATGTTGGGGTGGTTGAGGTTGGCGGCGGCCTGCGCCTCCCGGCGGAAGCGCTCGACGAACGTCTGGTCCGCCGAGAGCTCCGGGAAGAGGACCTTCAGCGCCACCGGCCGGTCGAGCAGCAGGTCGCGCGCCACGTAGACCTCGGCCATGCCGCCCCGGGCGATGTGGCGCTGGATCTCGTAGCGGTTGGTGAAGACCTGCGGCTCCGACGGCGACATGTGGCCTTTCAGACTAGGGGGGTGCTACTGCGGCACGGCTGCCAGGGCGGCCTGCAGCACCTGGCGGACGATGGGCCCGGCGACGCGGCCGCCGGTGACCTCGCTCACGCCCGGCTGGCCCTGGACGAGGACGGCGACCGCGACGCGCGGCGCCTCGGCCGGGGCGAAGCCGATCATCCACGCGTGCGACGAGGGCGGTGTCGTGCCGAGCTGCGCGGTGCCGGTCTTCGCCGCCACCTGGATGCCGGGTATCGCCGCGCTGCGGGCGGTGCCGCGGTTGACGACGTCGACCATCATGTCGCGCACCTGCCCGGCGACGGCGGCGTCGACGGCACGGCGCCACTCCTTGGGCGCGTACTTCTCGAGCACGTCGCCGTTGTCGTCGCGCACCTCCTGCATGACGTGCGGGGTCATGATCGACCCGCCGTTGGCGATCGCGGCGGCGACGAGCGCCATCTGGAGCGGCGTGGCGGCCACGTCGAACTGGCCGATGGCGGAGTACGCGAGCGCCGGCTTGTTGCGCTCGAACGTCGACGGTTCCGGGAACGCCGACGACGCCACCGCCGGCAGGTCGAGCGGCGGCTTCGAGTCGAACCCGAACGCCTGCGCACCGGCGGACAGCGTCTGCCCGCCGAGGTCGAGGCCGAGCTGCCCGAACGACGTGTTGCACGAGACGCGCAGCGCGTCGGCGAGCGTGCCGCCGCAGCGTTCGCCGCCGAAGTTGCGCAGCACGTTGTTCGTCTGCGGCAGGTCGAGCTGCGTGAGCTGCGGGAACGTCGTGTCGCCCTTGCCGTTCGCGATCGCCGTCGCCGCGGTGACGACCTTGAACGTCGAGCCGGGGAAGAACCGCTCGCGGTACGCGCGGGGCAGCAGCGGCCGGTCGGGGTTGAGCAGGAGCAGGCCGCGGTTGTCCTGCACCTGCTTCTGATCGTGCAGCGAGAGACCGTTGGGGTCGAAGCGCGGGAAGTCGACCATCGCCAGGATGCGGCCGTCGCGCGGGTCGAGGGCGACGACCGCACCCTTGCGGTTGCCGAGTGCCTGCGCCGCCGCCTGCTGCACGGGCACGGGGATCGTCAGGGTCACGTTGTTCGTGTGCTTGCGGTCGAGCAGCAGGTCGGCGAGGTGGTCGAGCGTCACCTCGTCGGTGCGCCCGGCGAGCTCGTCGTTGTACGTCCGCTCGACGCCCTCGCTGCCGTAGGTGAACGAGAAGTAGCCGACGACGTGGCTGAACAGCTCGGCGGTGTCGGCCGGGTACACACGCAGGCGCTTGAACGAGTCGTCCGTCGGGTCGGAGCGGGCGAGCACCTTTCCGTCGGCGCTGACGATCTCGCCGCGCGGCTGGCTGAAGTCGCGCACCGCGTTGCGGGTGTTGCGGGGGTCGTCGGTGAGGTTCTTCGCGTCGATGACCTGCAGCCAGTTGAGCTGCGCGAACAACAGCACGAACAGCAACATCAGCCCGACGCCGAGCCGGCGGATCTGCTTGTTCTCCACGTCAGATGCGGGTCTCGTCGAGGGCGGCGACCTGCTCACGGGCGCGCCGACCGGTGTCGTCCGACAGGCGCAGGAGCAGCGCGAGCAGGACGTAGTTGGCGAGCAGCGACGAGCCGCCGTACGACACGAACGGCAGCGTGATGCCCGTGAGCGGGACGAGCCGGGTGACGCCGCCGAGGATGATGAACGTCTGCAGGCCGAGGATCGTCGTCAGGCCGGTCGCGAGCATCTTGTCGAAGTGGTTCTCTGCGCGCAGGGCGATGCGCAGGCCGATGCCGACCATCAGCAGGAACGCGACGATGACGGCCGTCGTGCCGAGCAGGCCGAGCTCCTCGCCGATGGCGGCGAAGATGAAGTCGGTGGCCGCGGCCGGGATCTTCTGCGGGCTCCCGAGGCTGAGCCCGGTCCCGGCGAGGCCACCGGCGGCGAACGCGAAGATGCCCTGCACGAGCTGGTAGCCCTGGTCGGCGGCGTACGGCCACGGGTCGAGCCACACCCGGACGCGTTGTTGCACGTGGTTGAAGCTCGCCCACGCCAGCGTCGAGCCGATGGCGAACAGGACGCCGCCGATGACGAGGTACGCCCCCCTGCCTGTCGCGACCCACAGCATCGCGATGAACAGCGCGAAGAACAGCAGGGCAGACCCGAGGTCGCGCTCGGCCATGATGATCACGAGCGAGAAGCCCCACGCCAGCAGGATCGGACCGAAGTGGCGGAGGTCGGGGACGGCGACGTTGCCGAGCTGTCGAGTCGCGATCGACAGCACCTCACGCTTCTCGACGAGGTAGCTGGCGAAGAAGATCGCCAGCGCGATCTTGGCGAACTCGCCGGGCTGGAAGTTCACCGGGCCGAACCGCACCCAGAGGCGGGCACCGTTGATGTTGCGCCCGACGACCGGCAGCAGCGGCATCATCAGCAGGGCGACGCCGACGAGCGCGACGGTGTAGCGCAGGCGCTCGAGATCGCGGGCGCGCTTCACGACGATGAGCGTGAGCACGAACGCGCCGACGCCGAGCGCGGTCCACGTCGCCTGGAGGCCGGCGAGGTCGGGGTCGAGGCGGGCGATGAAGACGTAGCCGATGCCGTTGAGGAGCCCGGCGATCGGCAGCAGGACCGGGTCGGCGTCCGGAGCGAGGCGGCGGAGCGCGACGTGGGCGGCGACGAGCAGGCCGACGATGAAGACGAGGAACGGGACGAGGTTCGTCGGCATGCTGGCGGTGCGACCGAGGGCGGCGAGGACGTACGCGCCGGTGATGATGAGCAGCGCGAGCACGATCAGGCCGAGCTCGGTGTTGCGCCGGACGACGCGCATCACGGCGGCGGCACCTGGGTGACCGGTGGTGCGGGTGCGGGCGCGGTCGTCGTCGTGAGCGGCGCGGCGTTCGGTGTGGTGGCGAAGGTGCGGGAGGCGTCGGCCTCGCTCTGGAGGTTGGCGACGTAGCGCTCGGCGGCGGCGCGGTCGGCCACCTCGTGCCCGCTCTTCACGTCGTCCTTGCGGGCGTCGGGGACGTCGTCGAACGCGAGCGACGTGCGCCGCTCGACCGTCGGGTCGAACCACAGCAGCCCGCCGGGCCGCCCCTTGAAGATCGCGACCTGCCCGCGGTCCTCGCCGACGTAGTACGTCCGGCGGGCGTACCACCCGACGGCCCCGCCGGCCGCCGCCAGCACGGCGAGGAGCACGACGAGGAACAGCGCCACCCGCCACGTGAACCGCCGCTGCCTCGGACCGCGCTTGCGAACTCGGCGTAGATGTGTACTTCTGCGGTTCGTATCTACGCCGAGTTCGTCGTCAGTCTCGTCCTCGGTGTGCGACTCGATGCCGCTGCGGCGTCCGGCGAGGGCGGCGCTCGCGTCCTGGGCGGCGGCATCGTCGGTGACGACGTCGACGACGACGACGGTGACGTTGTCCCGTCCGCCGGCGTCGACCGCGAGGCGGACGAGCTCCTTGGCGGCCTCGTCCGGGTCGGCGAGGCGGCGCAGCGTCGACGCGATGCGGGAGTCGGCGACCTCGTTCGTCAGTCCGTCGCTGCACAGCAGGATGCGGTCGGCCGCCTTCGGGAGCAGCTGCCAGTTGTCGACCTCGACGTCCGGGTCGAGGCCGAGGGCGCGGGTGATCTGCGAGCGCTGCGGGTGCATGTCCGCCTGCTCGCGGGTGAGGCGTCCCTCGCGGAACAGCTGCTCGACGACGGAGTGGTCCTCGGTGAGCTGGCTCAGCTCGCCGTACTTGAGCACGTACCCGCGCGAGTCGCCGACGTTGGCGACGGCGATGCGCTCCTCGCCGTCCTCGTCGACCAGCGCGACGGCGGTGATCGTCGTCGCCATCCCCCGCAACGCGGGATCCTCGGCGGCGCGTTCGGAGATGCGGGAGTTGGCCGCCTGGATGGCGGCGACGAGGCCGGCGACGCTCTGCTCGGCGTAGGTGTCCCGTATCGCCTGGACGGCGGTCGCCGACGCGACCTCGCCACCCTGGTGTCCACCGACGCCGTCGCACACCGCGAAGACACGGCGGTCGGCGTCGACCAGGAAGGCGTCCTGGTTGTTCGCCCGGACCCGGCCGGTGTCGGTCGCGCCCGCGCCCCGGAGGACCGTCAACGGGCTGTCACCTCTGGGCCTCGAGCACCGTCTTGCCGATCTGCAGCCGGTCGCCTCGGCGCACGAGCATCGGCGCGCTGACCTTCTTGCGGTTCAGGTACGTGCCGTTGGTCGAGCCGAGGTCCTCGACGTACAGCTGCCCGTCGCGGGTGAACACGCGCGCGTGCAGCTGGCTGACGTAGCTGTCGCTCTCGAGCGCGACCTGGCACCCCGCGGCGCGGCCCACCGTCAGCTCGTCGCCGAGCGGGTACGCGCGGCCGGCCTGCTCCTTCGGCTCGACCACCGTGAGCTTCGTCGGTGGACCGCTGCGCGTCTTCTGCTGCTGCCGCCCGCGCTGCCGGGGAGCCGCGGCCGGGGCGGCGGCGCTCGCCGCGCTCGGGCGGATCTCGGCCCACACCGCCCGCAGGACGCGGAAGAAGAACAGGTACAGCAGGGCGAGGAAGCAGAACTTGAGGATGGTCAGCAGCGATTCGGGCATGGCGGGGTGCGGTCTACGACGCCTCGAACCGCATCGACACGGTGCCCACCCGGATCTCGTCGCCGTCGGCGAGGACCCGGTCCTTGATGCCGGCGCCGTTGACACGAGTGCCGTTCGTGGAGTCGAGGTCGACGACGACGAACTGCCCGTCGCGCCGGCGCACCTCGGCGTGGCGTCGGCTCACCGCCGGATCGCTGACGACGATGTCGCACTCCGGCAACCGCCCGATCGTCAGCGGCTCGGCGCCGATGTCGAGGCGTGTGCCCTCCGACGTCACGATGCTCCCGACCGGGCCCCTCGTCTCGCCTTCCTTCACCTCGCCGGCGAGGAGGAACTGGCCGGTCGTGAGGCTGTCGTCCTTCTCGATCTCGACGTGGACGGGTCCGAGGAACGTGTAGTGCTCGTCGCGCGCGTGCTCGCGGGCGGCGTCGGCCAGCTCCCGGGTGAGCGCGTCCTCGAACGTGGCGAACTGCTCGGCGTCGCTCGAGCTGATGGCGAACGTGAAGTGGTTGGGCGCGATGAGCTCGCCCCGCACACCGACCGTGCGGCGCAGGTCCATCTCTCGGGTGAGGCGGCGGCCGAGCTCGACCGGCTTGAGGCTGCTCCGGAATGCCTTCGCGAAGACGCCCTCCACCATGCGCTCGAGGCGCCGCTCGAACTGCTGGAGTCCCATGGGCGAGGGCGAGCCTACCCAGGGGCACCGGCGGTCCAGTGGGCCTTGTCCGCTACGATGATCCGGCCTCTCGGGCGAGTGGCGGAATGGCAGACGCGCTGGCTTCAGGTGCCAGTGTCCGCAAGGACGTGGGGGTTCAAGTCCCCCCTCGCCCACCACCACCACACGACCCCGCACCCGTCGGCGTGTCAGCCGGCGTAGGCGTCGGTGAGCGCACCCGACGGCCCGAAGAGCTTCTCGCGCCACGCGGCGATGAGATCCCGGGTGTCGCGGTCGTTCGGGTGGAATCCCCGGTGGGTGTACTGGAACAGCTGGCGCACGGGGGCGGGGCGCGTGAACGGCGAGCGGCGTAGGCGCCAGGCGCTCCGCAGCACCCGGACGGGATGGCGGCGGGCGTCGCCGTCGAGCGCGATCGAGATCGCCGTCCACGCCGACGTCTCCAGCACGAACAGCAGGTGCGTCAGCCACATCGTCGCCATTCGCATCGGCTCGCTCCCGCCGACGTGTCGGTAGACGTCGAAGGCGACGGCCTTGTGCTCGGCCTCCTCCAGCGCGTGCCACAGCAGCAGCGAGCGCACGCCGTGGTGGCCGATCACCTCACGCGCGTCGGCGTCGCGGAGCAGGGTCTCGGCCAGCGTCGCCGTGTAGTGCTCGAGCGCGGCCGTGAACCCGAGGTGGAGGCGCCGGTTGTGGATCCGCTCACGGTTGCGGAACAGCCAGCGCACGTACGCGGCGATCGCGCCCGTCGGATAGCCGAGCTCGGCGAGGCGCTCGTTGAGGACGCGGTGCTCGCGCCCGTGCATCGACTCCTGGCCGATGAAGCCGTCGACGTCGGCACGGAGCGCCGGGTCGTCGATGTCCCCGCTGGCGGCCTCGACGGAGCGCACGAAGTAGTCCTCGCCGTCGGGGAACACCGACGAGAGCACTGCGAGGACGTGGCTCATGACGATGTCGCCGCCGGCTGCGAAGTGCTTGGGGAGGTCGTCGAGCCAGGTATCGAACACCATCGGGCGCGTCGGAACCGCGGTCGTGTCTGCAACCGTCGTCATCCGTCTGTTGCTTCCCGGTACGAACCGGTCCGAACCCGTCCGGAGCGGGTCATGCGCGACTAGACCTTCGCGGGCGCGGCGCATCCAGGCGCCGGCGGACGGAGACGGGGGGAACGGTGCTCAGGGACTTCAAGCAGTTCATCCTGCGGGGCAACGTCATCGACCTTGCGATCGGCGTCGCGATCGGTGCGGCGTTCACGACTGTCGTCAACTCGTTCACGAAGAACCTGTTGACGCCGCTGATCGCCATTCCCGGGTCGGCGGCGAGCTTCGCCGACAAGAGGTTCACGATCAGCGGCTCGGAGTTCCGCTACGGCGCCTTCATCGACGACATCATCTCGTTCGTCATCATCGCCGCGGTGCTGTTCTTCTTCGTCGTCAAGCCGGTGAACGCGCTGATGAACCGGCGCAAGACGGAGCCCGAGGTCGAGTCGACGGTGAAGGACTGCCCGCACTGCCTCAGCCAGATCCCGGTCGGCGCGCACAAGTGCGCCTTCTGCACTGCCGATCTGGGCGCGGCGGCGTAGCCCGGAGCGGACGCGGCCGTCAGCCCTTCGGCCGGTCGGGGTGGTGCGCCGCCCACGCGTCGAGCCACCCCTTCACGACCGGACCGAGCGACGCCGGGTTGTAGACGTCCTCCTCGGACGAGAACAGCCCGTCGCCGGCGTACACCAGGCGGGTCCAGTTGGGACCCTCGTACACCCGGCCGTCACCCGGATCGACGAAGCGGTTCTCGACCTGCCCGACGACCCAACCCTGCTCGGCGTCGATCGTGTACCAGTCCCACGGGAACTCCTGCATCTGGGTGAACGGCCAGTCGCCCATCGTGCGGGTGATCCAGGCCAGCACCTCCTCGCGTCCGTGGAACTCGCCGTAGAGGTGCTCGATGTAGTGGACGTCGGGCGTGAAGCACTCGACCCACTGACGCCAGTCACCGGTGCGCCCGCCGACGGCCGCCGCCTCGCGGAACCGGTCGAACGCCGCCTGGATCTCGTCGCGCGTGTACGCCATCGGCGGCGGACCCTACGGGTCGAGACCGCGGGCCGCTAGGGCCACCGAACCGGTATGGTCGATCGGACCATGGGACTCCGGCCCCGGGCACTTGTCGGCGTCCTCGCCGTGCTCTCGTTGCTGCTGCTGGCGCTCGCGCCCGCGGTGGCGACGGACGACGGCGCGCCCGTGCCCGCGAAGGCGCGGAGCACGGTGCTGATGTCGTCGGCCCGCTCCGACCGTCCCGCGCCGGCGCCGCCGCTGTCGGGCACGCCCATGCTGCTGTTCGCTGTGTTCGTCGCCGCGGCCGCCGTCACCGCGGTCGTGCTCGCCCGCCGCCACCGTCTCGACGACGACGGCGACGACTGGCGCTCGCTCCTGGTCGGGGCACCACCCGCGCTCGCCTCGTAGCGACGCGTCCCGACCCGACGACCAGGAGGACAACCGATGACCGCACCGACGTCGGTGCAGCGCCGCGCCCCCGACGTGGCTTCGCCGCATCTCACCATCGACCAGCTCGCCCGCCTTCGCCAGCTCCTGCGTGCCGATCGCGACGAGCAGCTCGCGCACCTGGCGGAGCAGACCGCGGCCGCCGAGTCGGCGAGCACGGAGGAGCGCGAGATCGCCAACGCGCTCGCCGTGCGCATCGCCGAGCTCGTCGAGGATCTCGACCACGCGCTCGCCCGGCTCGACGCCGGCACGTACGGCTCGTGCGAGCCGTGCGGGGCGCCGATCCCGTTCGAGCGCCTCGAGGCGATCCCGCATGCCCGGCTCTGCGTCGCCTGCCAGCAGCGCCCGGCGGGTCGCCTGGTGAGCTGATGGCCTCGCTGCGGCTCCGCCTCCGCTGAGTTGCCGCCCGGCGCACGTTCGCGGCGGGCGCCCGACCGAGCCGATTCGCCCCCGGCCTCCGGACGGGACGCCCGCCGCACTCGCGCACGACACACCCCGGATGGCGTGACATGACACTCTCACTCCTCGACCGCGACGTCGCCGTCGACCTGGGCACGTCCGCCGTGCGCGTCCATCGCCGCGGCGCGGCGCGCACGATCGACGAGCCCGCGCTGCTCGCCCGTCACCGCGCGACGGGGCGGCCAGTGGCGTTCGGGCACGACGCGCTGCGAATCGTCGGCCGCAACCCGGCGCCGATCGACGTGACCCGCCCGATCGTCGACGGGACGGTCGCCGACGTCGTGGGGTGCGAGCAGCTGCTGCGACTCGTGTTCGACCGTGCGCTGGCGCGACGCCGGTTGTTCGCCCGCCGTCCCGGCGTGCTCGTCGCCGTCCCGGCCGCGACGACCGGGCTCGAGCGGCGCGCCGTGCAGCACGCCGTCGAGGCCGCGGGCGCGCGGCCGCCGGTGGTCGTGATGGAGGCGCCGCTCGCCGCCGCCATCGGCGCCGGGCTGCCCGTCGAGGAGGCGTACGGGTCGATGATCGTCGACGTCGGCCGCGGCATCACCGAGGCGGCGGTCGTCTGCCTCGGCGCGCCGATCACCTCGGCGTCGACGCGCGTCGGCGGCGCGCGCGTCGACCGCGTCATCGCCGACTGCCTGCGCGACCGCTACGACGTCGCCGTCGGCGAGGTCACCGCCGAGCACACGAAGATCGCGCTGCGTGCCGCGTGCGACGAACGGCGCCAGACGCTCGACGTGCGTGGCGTCGACGTCGACACCGGGCTCCCGCGCACCGTGCGCGTCGACGTCGCCGACCTGGTCGACGCGCTGCGCGATCCGATCGAGGCGATCGTCACCACGGTGCGCAACGCGCTCGACGGCGCGCCGCCCACGCTCGCCGCCGACGTCATGGAGGAGGGCATCTTCCTGACCGGCGGCGGCGCGCTGCTCGTCGGTCTCGCCGAGCGACTCTCGGACGCGACCGGCATCACCGTGACGACCGCCGCCGATCCACGCGCCGCCGTCATCAACGGCGCCCGCCAGTGCCTCGACGTCACCCACCGTCTGGGCGGGTAGACCGGGTCGCATGCCAGCGGTCACCGTCGACGACCTCACCACGCTGCCCCGCATCCCCGCGCCCGACGGGGCCACGACCCGCCAGCGGCCCGTGCGGTCGGTGACGACGGCGCCGAAGGGGTTCGAGGGCGAGGGCTTCCCGGTCCGGCGCGCGTTCGCCGGGGTCGACCTCACCGACCTCGACCCGTTCGTCCACCTCGATCAGATCGGCGAGGTCGAGTACGCGCCCGGTGAGCCGAAGGGGACGCCGTGGCACCCGCATCGCGGGTTCGAGACCGTCACCTACATGATGGACGGCGTCATCGCCCACCAGGACTCCACGGGTGGCGGTGGCGTGATCGCGAACGGCGCGACGCAGTTGATGACGGCGGGCAAGGGGATCCTGCACATCGAGACGCCGCCCGAGCACGCCGTCGCCGCCGGCGGCTGGTTCCACGGCCTGCAGCTGTGGGTCAACCTCCCGAGGGCGGACAAGTGGCTGGACCCGCGCTACCAGGACCTCGACGCCGATCGCGTCGTGTTGCTCGCGTCGGACGACGCCGGCGCGCTCGTGCGCGTCATCGCCGGCGACGTCGCCGGGCATCGCGGCCCGGGCGCCACGCACACGCCGATGTCGATGCTGCACGTCACGATCAGCCCGGGTGCGCGCGTCGCCCTCCCCTGGCCCGTGGACTTCAACGCCCTCGTGTACGTCCTCGGCGGGCGCGGCACCGTCGGCGCCGAACGGCGGCCCGTCGAGACCGGGCAGCTCACGGTGTTCGGCGACGGCGACGCGCTCACGGTGGCCGCGTCACCGACGCAGGACTCGCGCAGCGCCGCGCTCGAGCTCGTCGTCCTCGGCGGGCGCCCGATCCGAGAGCCGATCGCCTGGTACGGACCGTTCGTGATGAACACCCGGTCCGAGATCCAGCAGGCGTTCGACGACTTCCAGGCCGGCCGCCTCGGTCGCATCCCCGCGTCGCACCCGCTGGCCCCGACGGACGAGCTCGCGGCCGAGACCGACTCGTCGCTCGACTGACGCACGGACTGCCTGACCGCTGTGGGCCGTCTGCCCCGTATGGGGTGGTCCGGGTGGAAGGGCGAAATGGGCCGCGCGACGGATGTTCAAGGGAAACCCTTCCGCCGACGATTAGTCCAAGCAAAGGTGCAGAGCAGGCGGGAGGCCAGGGTGATGACCGCGGACCAACTGACGGTGGCGCACGTGGACCGGGACTGGGAGGTCCACGACGGCCACGGCGAGATCGTCGGTGTCTTCGGCACCCGCCTCGGCGCCGTGCGGTTCGCCGAGTGCTTCACCGTCGACGTCGTCGTGCTGACCGGCGACGCCGAGGTCTTCTGACCGCTTAGCGCGCTCCAATGCCGGGTAGAGCGGCCCGCGTGCAGGGCGAGCGGGGCCTCGAGGTCGTGCGACAGGTCGCTGGGACGCGCACGACGCTCGTCCTCGACGGTGACCTCGACGTGCGCTCCGCCCCGCTCGTCCAGCAGGCCGTCGCCGCCGCCATGCGCGAGGGGGCGAGTGAGGTCGTGCTCGACCTGCACGGCGTGTCCTTCGTCGATTCGTCCGGTCTGGGCGCGCTGATCGCGTGCCACAAGCGGACCGGGCGCGAGTCGTGCCGGCTCGTGCTGCGCTCGCCCTCGCATCGCGTCGCCCGCCTGCTCGCGGTCACGACGCTCGACCGCGTGCTCACGATCGAGAGCGACGTCACCTGATCGGGACCTTCGACCCCTGGCGGGCGCGGGAGGTCGGCGCGGTAGGATCAACGGGGCAGCGGACGTTCACCGGAGCGCGCTGCAGGAGGTTCGGACGATGAGCCGACGCCACCGTGACCTCGAGGCGACCCCGTTGCCGAAGGAGGAGCGCCGCCGGACGGCGCGCCAGATCCGGCACGACGCCAAGGTCTCGCTGCTGGCATCCGATCCCGACGACGTCGTGCTGCCGGAGCCGGTCCGCATGACGCCGCACCGGCCCGTCGCCAACACCGGTGGGCGCCGCCGCTTCCGCCACTGGAAGGCCCCGTTCTGGAAGCGGCGCAACGCCGAGCGCCACCGCCGTAACGAGGAGTCCGTCCGCCTGGTGTGACCTCGGCGCCCGCCTCAGAGGCGGGCGAGGGCGCGCAGCCGGTCGATCGTCCGGCTGAGGTGCCGCGACACCGAGACCTGGCTCGTTCCGACGCGCGACGCGATCTCGGCCTGGCTCAGGCCGTCGACGTAGTAGAGGTGCAGCAGCTCGCGCTCGCGCTCGGAGATGCGCTGCAGCACCGAGCCGAGCACCTGCTCGCCGAGCACCTGCCGCTCGACCGCGTCGAAGCCGGGTTCCGCCGTCGCCGCCTCGTCGCTGCGCTCGTCGTCGCTGCCACGCGAGTCGTCGAGCGAGCGGATGCGGTAGAGCGCGGCGGCCTCCATCGCCTCGAGGACGTCCTCGTCGCTGACGTCGAGTCGCTCGGCCAACTCGGGGATCGTCGGGGACCGGCCGAGCTCGCCCCGCAGCACCTCGACGATCGCCTTCATCGCGAGGTACCGCTCCTGGATCGCCCGCGGTACGCGCACCGCCCACGTCTTGTCGCGGAAATGGCGCTTGAGCTCGCCGCTGACGTAGCGACTGGCGAACGTCGAGAAGCGGATCCCCCGTTCCGGGTCGAACCGGTCGAGGGCCTTGATGATCGCCATCATCGCGACCTGCTGCAGATCTTCGAGCGGTTCGCCGCGGTCGCGGAAGTGACCGGCGAGATGGCGGGCGAACGGCCGGTACGCCAGCACCAGGCGGTCACGGTCGCCCGGATCACGGTCTCGCGCGAACCGGCGGTGGAGCACGTCGAGCACGTGGTCCGGGAGCCGCTCGCCGCCGGGCGCGCTGGTGCGGACCGCCGTTCCCGTCACAGGCACCTTCGCCCGTTACCCCGTCGCGTCCGATTTGTTACGCGAAATGCACCGATCAGGCCGGGTACCTGAGGCGGACCGCGGCCCGCGGTTCGAGCACCTCGAAGGTGAACGACTCCTCGATGTACAGCGACACCGTCGTGGCGTCGTGGTCCAGGTAGCCGATCGAGAAGTCCTCGCCGACGGTGAGGCGGAAGTCGTCGCCCCGCATGCTCACGACGACGGCGCCGTCGACGGCGGGCGCCCACACGACCGGGCCACCGAGGATGAGACGGATGTGCTCGAAGATCGGGTAGCCCCCGTGGTGCGTCGTCTCGACGACGCCGCGCCAGCAGCGCGGCCCGAGCGCGATCGCGAACGGACCGGCGATGCCGTCCTGCTGCAGCGCGGCGACAGCGCGCGCGACGGTGCCCGGGTACTCGTCGTAGTCCTCGCGGATGTCGAGCGGAGGGCGGGCGCCGGCCTCACCGATGCCGTCGATGCCAGCGTCGGCCCAGCCGTGGAAGATGGCGCCGTCCTCGGCCATCGCCGCGCGCCGCGCCGCCTCGCGCACCGCGTCGAGGTCGATGTCGTCGGCACCGCGCTCGACGGCGTCGAGCTCCTCGCGCGACAGCGTGAACGCGCTGCGCACCTCGACGAGCGGGTGCACCTCGCGCAGGCGCGCCGCGGTGCCGTCGACCGGCCCGTCGCCGAGCGAGCGGGTGCGTCCGGTCGTGCGTGCCGCGTGGTCCCAGCCGTGGGGGCCGGAGAAGTCCACGAGCTTGCGCCCGGCGAGGTAGTGCTTCAGTGTCCGTGACGCTTCCTTGTCGATCTCGTCCCACGCGGCGTCGACGATGGGGGCGAGGTGGCGCCGCAGGTGATCGCTCATCGGGCTGCGCCCTTGAGCGAGCCGATGCGCAGCGAGCCGCTGCCGGCCCCGCCGCCCGCCGCGTCGCCACCGTCTGTCGCTTCCGCAGCGGCCTCGATGCCGACGATCGGTCCCTCGGTGAAGAGGTACGTGCGCAGCATCTCGTCGAAGGCGGCGTCGCGGCGCCGGAGCCACTCGAGCGTCATCGCCGCGTGCTCCTTCTCCTCGTCGCGGTTGTGGGCCAGGATCTCGCGGAGCGCGTCGTCGGTGGCGGCGTCGACGCGCTGGTCGTACCAGTCGACGGCTTCGAGCTCCTCCATCAGCGACACCACGGCGCGGTGGTGGTCGACGGTCTCGGCTCGGAGCGCGGACCGTTCCTCGTGCAGACCCTCACTGGACATGAGGACCCGCCTACCCGATCTCGGTCACCTCGTAACGGAAGCAGTCGGCCCCGGCCGGGAGGTGACCCGGACGCAGCCCGGCCTTCACCTCGAGGTGGCGCACGAACTGGAGTGGGTCCGGCACCGTCGCCCACACCGCCGGCAGGAACGTCGCCCGGTGGGCGCCGGCGACGAGCAGCAGCCCGTCGATGCCGGGGCGCAGTGCTCGCACGAGGTCGTCCTCGCTGTCGACACCGGGTATCGGTTCGAGCGGGCCGAGGACCGAGATCTTCACCGCCGCGTGAGGCAGGTCGTCCGGGCGCAGCGCCGGCAGCCGGGGGTCGGCGAACGCCGCGTCCCACGCCAGGCGGGCGACGGCGGCGCCGAGGGGCTCGTCGGCGTCCAGCGTGCCGATGCAGCCGTTGAGGTCGCCGTCGACGGTGACGGTGACGAAGGCCGCGCCCCGCGCTCGCACCTCGGGTGGCACGCCGTCGCGGTCGAGATCCGGGCGGGGTGGTCGGCGGCCGTCGATGCCGGCGCGGATCGACGTCCACGCCAGCTCGACGAGCGCGTCAGCGGCGGCCCGAGACAGCGAAGGCGCCATAGCCGACGACTCGATCTGAGGGACCGGCGGTGTCGCCGGAGTTACGGAGGTCCAGCAGCTCGACGTCCAGACCGCGCTGGCTCGCCGCGAACAGCAGCCCCCGCAGCGGGTAGGCGCCGCAGGCATCGCGGTCGCCGATGGCGGCGTGGTCGCGCGTCACGATCCGCGCCGCCGTCGCCCGGTCGAGATCCGTCGCGGTCGCGTGGTCGTGGTAGTGGCTGAGGTCGGTGCTCACGACGACGAGCGTCTCGTCGCCGCCCCACAGGTCGTCGAGCAGCGCGGCGACGTGGTGCGGCGACGCGTGGCCGACGACGAGCGGCACGAGCGTGAACCCGTCGGCGAGGACCGTCTGCAGGAACGGGACGTGCACCTCGAGGCTGTGCTCGTCGGCGTGGGCGAGGTCGTCGACCGGGACGTTGAGCGGCCGCTCGACGACGACGTCACCGAGCGGCGTGCGCCACGCGTCGTACCCCGACGCGGCGACGCCCTCGAGCCACACGCGGTGCGCGGGACCGAGGAGCACGACGCGCTCGATGCGGTCGCGCGCCGGCGCGACGCGGGCGTACGCGGTGGCCGCGACCGCGCCCGAGTACACGTAGCCGGCGTGGGGGGCGACGATCGCCTTCGGCACCCGCACGTCGTCACCGCCGTTCCCCGGCGACGTGACGACGCCGGCGAAGGCGCGCTCGATCGCGGCGCGCAGGTCGTCGGGTCGCGACGGATAGAACGCGCCCGCCACGGCGGGCCGGCGCACGAGCGTCACGGCCGGGCCCCGATCCGCACGGGCAACCGCGCTGCTTCGGGGGCTCGCGCCCCCGGACCCCATCGGCAGCCGGCTCCCTGGCGGTCGCTCGGCTGCCGGCGGTTGCCCGCAACAGTGCTCATGTTCGGCCTGCGATCCGCACGGGCAACCGCCGTTGCCCCCACGTCCCGGGGGTGGGCTCGAACACGCCCGGCACCCGCGTCCCGCAGTCGGGGCAGGTGCCGTCGGGCGTCAGCCGCCACGCCCGTAGCTCGTACCAGTCGCGCTCGATCAGCGCGGTGCCGCATTTCGCGCACGACGTCGTCCCGCCGGTCGTGTCGTGCACGTTGCCGGTGTACGCGAAGTGCACGCCGTTGCGCAGGGCGATGTCGCGAGCGCGGGTCAGCGTCGCCGGTGGCGTCGGCGGGCGGTCGAGGAGCTTGTAGTCCGGGTGGAACGCGGTGAAGTGCATCGGGACATCCGGTCCGAGGTGCTCGACGACCCACTGCGTCATCTCGTCGAGCTCGCCGTCGCCGTCGTTCAGCCCGGGGATGAGCAGCGTCGTCAGCTCGAACCACACGTCGGTCTCGTGGTGCAGGTACTCGAGCGTCTCGAGCACCGGCGCCAGCGAGCCCGCGGCGGTGTGCTTGTAGAACTCCTCGGTGAACCCCTTGAGGTCGATGTTCGCCGCGTCCATGTGCGCGTAGAACTCTGCGCGCGGTTCGGCGCACACGTAACCGGCGCTCACCGCCACCGCGGTGACGCCCCGCTCGTGGCACGCGTCGGCGACGTCGATCGCGTACTCGTGGAAGATCACCGGGTCGTTGTAGGTGAACGCGACGCTGCGGCAACCGAGGTCGCGCGCGGCCCGGGCGATGGCGTCGGGCGACGCCTCGTCGGCGAGCGTGTCGATCTCCTTCGACTTGCTGATGTCCCAGTTCTGGCAGAAGCGACACGCGAGGTTGCAGCCGGCGGTGCCGAACGACAGGACGGGCGTGCCCGGCAAGAAGTGGTTGAGCGGCTTCTTCTCGATCGGGTCCACGCAGTAGCCGCTCGAGCGGCCGTAGCTCGTGAGGACGACCTGGTCGTCCTCACGGGCGCGCACGAAGCA
>DASSOZ010000146.1:0-17487 GCA_035700105.1 Acidimicrobiales bacterium | reverse complement strand
GCGTCGATGTACGCGTCGAGCGGGACGGGCGCCGGCGTCGAGTCCCACATCGGCACCCGCTTCGTCGCGCCCCGGCCCGTCTCACCCTCGCCCTGGTACGAGTGGTCCGCGAGGTGGCGGTCGTAGTCGTCGACGAGCCCGCCGGCGCGGAGGAAGTCGATGTACGCGTTCGGCGTCTTCCCGTAGAACTTGTCCCCGCTCTCGTGGACCTCGGCGAAGCCCAGTGCCTCCAGCAGCGGCGCCAGCTCGTCGATGTGCGCGGCCGGGTGCTGTTCCTGCCGGTAGAGGTGCGCCTTGCCGACGAGCGCGGTGTGGTAGCCGGCCTCGCGGAGCGCGTGCAGGTACGTCGGCCACACGCGCGGGTCCAGCTCGGTCCAGTTCGAGTAGACGCCGTGGTCGCGCACGTAGCGCTCGGTGAGGAACGACGCTCGCGCCGGCATGCACAGCGGCCCCTGGCACGTGACGCGGCTGTACGTCGTCCCCTCGCCGGCGAGCCGGTCGATGTTCGGCGTGATCGCCGGCCCCAGCAGATCGGGCCGGTGCTGATCCGCCATGACGA
This sequence comes from Acidimicrobiales bacterium, assembly GCA_035700105.1. Taxonomy (GTDB): domain Bacteria; phylum Actinomycetota; class Acidimicrobiia; order Acidimicrobiales; family DASSOZ01; genus DASSOZ01. The sequence continues at coordinate 16,928 of DASSOZ010000146.1, read as the reverse complement.
CGACGATGTTCGAAGCCATCTACCCTTTCTAGCGGTGGGGACTGGGGAGGCGGCGGGCGGGAGCGTGACGCCCCTTCGTCGCGCCGACGACGCCGTCCTGGCGGTCGCCGCCCACGCCATGCTCAACAGCGTCGCCGTCGCGTTCGGGTCGGTGGAGATGGTGCGCTCCTCACCGACTCGGCTGTCCCCGGAGCAGGTCGACGACCTGCTCGACCGGGCGCTGGTCCAGCTCGACCTCGTGTCGGGCATCCTCGCCGACCTCGTGCGCGGCCTGCCCCCGCAGCTGGTCGACGCCATGGACGAGCTCCAGCGGGCCCGGCAGGCGCTCGAACCCGACTGACGCCTCGACCCCGCGCCGCCTCAGGGCAGGTCGGCGCCGGCGCCGAACGGGTGGTCGACGACGTAGCGCCACGTCCCGTCGGCCTGCCGGCGCACGATCTCGGCGGTCTGCGACGCCATGTCGAACCCGTCGGCGGTGAACGTCCAGTCGTTGCGCAACAGCGCGACGTCACCGGCCTCGACCGCGTATCGAGACGTCAGCGACATCCGCCCGCCGAGGGCGACGAAGCCGCTCCACACCTCGCGTATCGCATCCGCGCCGGCGGCGACCGACCCGTCGGGACCGACCATGCGGGCGTCGGGCTCGTACAGCGCGACGAGGGCGTCGACGTCACCGGCGTTGAACGCCGCCTCGACAGCGGCGTGGATGGCAGCGGGCTCGGTGACCGCCATCACTCGACCCCGTACCGGGCGAGCAGGCCGCGGGCGATGACCAGGCGCTGGATCTCGTTCGTCCCCTCGCCGATGATCATCAGCGGCGCGTCGCGGTAGTAGCGCTCGATGGGCATCTCGGTCGTGTAGCCGTAGCCGCCGTGGATGCGCATGGCCTCGGTCGAGTTCTCGAACGCGGTCTCCGACGCGAACAGCTTCGCCATGCCGGCCTCGACGTCGGCGCGCTCGCCGCGGTCGAGCTTCTCGGCCGCCGACCGCGTCAGCAACCGGGCCGCCTCGAGCCGGGTCGCCATGTCGGCCAGCTTGAACTGGATCGCCTGGTGGGCGGCGATCGGCTTGCCGAACGTGTGACGCTCCTGCGCATATCGCATCGACGCCTCGAACGCCGCCCGGGCGACACCGCACGCGCGGGCGGCGATGTTGACCCGCCCGAGCTCGAGGCCGGAGAGGATCCAGTGCTGGCCCTTGCCGAGGCCGGCATCACCGCCGAGCACCCACGACGCCGGGACGCGGTGGTCGGTGTACGTCATCTCGACGGTCTCGAGTCCCTTGTAGCCGAGCTTGCCGATCCGCTTCGACGTGGCGATGCCGCCGAAGGACGACCCCGGCGACTTCTCGACGATGAAGCACGTGATGCCCTCGTCCGTGCGTGCCGCCAGCGCGACGATCGACGCCCGCTCGCCGTTCGTCACCCACATCTTCGTGCCGTTGATCACGTACTCGTCCCCGTCGCGTACCGCCCTGCAGCGGATGGCCGACGTGTCACTGCCGGCGTCGGGCTCGCTGAGCGACAGCGCCCCACGCATCTCACCGGTCGCCATCCGCGGCAGCCACTGCGCCTTCTGCTCGTCGGTACCGTGCTTCACGAGCAACGACGCGGCGATCGTGTGCGTGTTCACGACACCGGTGAGCGACATCCACCCGGCGGCCAGCTCCTCGATCAACCGGGCGTACGTCACGATGTCGAGCCCGAGCCCGCCGTACTCCTCGGGGATCCGCGACCCGAACAGCCCCATCGACTTCATCTGGTCGACGAGGGCGTCGGGGTACTCGTCGGCGTGCTCGAGGTCGGACGCGACCGGCAGCACCTCCTTCTCGACGAACGTGCGGACGGCGGCAACGAGCTCGTCGGCGAGGGCGGGATCGGTCGACATCGGCATCACCCGGCGATCTTTTCGCGGAATCGGCCCGCACAGGGCATCTGACGCGGAAAGATCGGCAACCATGATCGAGCTCGGGCTGCGCAACGACGTGTACCGCCGGCCCCTGGCCACCGCGCTCGACCGGCTCGGCCTTCGTGAGGGGTGGCGGTGCGTCGACGTCGGCGCCGGCGGCGGCGACGTCGCCGTCGCGCTGGCGGAGGTCGTCGGGCGCGACGGGCGGGTGTACGCCGTCGACAGCGACCCCCAGCGGCGCGACGAGGTCGCGCACGCGGCGGCGTCGGCGCACGACGCGCAGGTCGTCGCGCTCACCCAGGCCGGCGAGGAGCTGCTGCTCCCCGAGCCGGTCGACCTCGCGTTCTGCCGCTTCCTCCTGCTCCACGTCCACGACCCTGCCGTGGTGCTGCGCCGCATGAACGACGCGGTGCGCCCGGGCGGCTGGGTGGTCGCCCAGGAACCGATCACGTCCGCCGGCCGCGTCAACGGCGAGCCGCTGTCGATGCCCGGCGCCCGCCACCCCGACGTCGGCGCGCTGTTGCCGAAGCTGACGCAGGACGTCGGGCTCGAGGTCGTCGACGCCTGGGCCGAGTCGCAGGCCGGCGCCGGGCCCGGGCCGGTGCGTGACTACCTCGAGGCGCTCACCGACGTCGACCCGGGCGACGACCCGATCGTCCTGCCGCCGCTCGTCACGGTCGTCGCCCGGCGCCCCACACCGAACTCGGCGTAGATCGTTGCGCTCTGCGCAACTTTCTACGCCGAGTTCGGGCCGGGGTACGGTCCGAACTCATGAGCAGTCCCGACCTGAAGGCCGCGGCGCGCGCCGCCGACGCCGCCGCTGCCGTCGTCGACCAGGCGATCCGCCACCTCGCCGCCGCGCCCGGCGGCGCCGACGAGAACCAGGTCGTCGCCTACGACCTCGCCCACGCCGCCGCAGGTGTCGAGCTCGCCCGCAGCGTGATCGAGTACGGCGAGAAGGGGGACCTCGAGGCGAAGCTTGCCATCGCGTTCGTCGGCGAGGCCGTCGCCGACCTCGCCGCGAAGCTGCTCGGCCGCGAGGCGGCGTGGGGTGTCGACGCGCACGCGCTCGACGACGTCCACGAGTTCCTCGTCGCCGCCCGCGACCCTGCATTCCTCGCCGGCTTCGCCAACGAAGAGGGTCCTCGCCACCTCGACGACGACTTCGAGCTCGTGCAGGACACGTTCCGCCGCTTCGCCGAGGAGAAGGTCAAGCCCAACGCCGAGCACGTGCACCGCACGAACGCCGACGTCCCCGAAGAGGTCATCGACGGCCTGGCGGAGATCGGCGGTTTCGGTCTCAGCGTGCCGGAGGAGTACGGCGGGTTCGCGTCGGGGGGCGAGTCCGACTACATGGGCATGGTCGTCGCCACCGAGGAGCTGAGCCGCGCCAGCCTCGGCATCGGCGGCTCGCTCATCACCCGGCCCGAGATCCTCACGCGCGCGCTCGTGAAGGGCGGCACCGAGGAGCAGAAGCACGAGTGGCTGCCGCGCATCGCGACCGGCGAGATCATGGCGGCCATCGCGGTGACCGAGCCCGACTACGGCAGCGACGTCGCCGGCATCAAGGTCACCGCCACCGCCGCCGAGGTCGGCGGGCAGCAGGGTTGGAAGATCAACGGCGTCAAGACGTGGTGCACGTTCGCGGCGCGCGCCGACGTCCTGCTGCTGCTCGCCCGGACCGACCCCGACCGGTCGAAGACCCACCGGGGACTGAGCATCTTCGTCGTCCCCAAGGAGCGCGCCGACGGGCACGGTTTCGAGTTCCGCCAGCCCGACGGGGGGCGGATGGAGGGCCGCGCCATCGACACGATCGGCTATCGCGGCATGCACTCCTACGAGGTCGCGTTCGAGGACTGGTTCGTCCCCGCTGCCAACCAGATCGGGCTCGACGAGGGGCTCGGCAAGGGCTTCTACCTCCAGATGGAGGGCTTCGAGAACGGACGGCTGCAGACCGCGGCGCGCGCCGTCGGTGTCATGCAGGCGGCCTACGAGGCGGCCCGCGAGTACGCGGACGAGCGGAAGGTGTTCGGCAAGTCGATCGGCGAGTACCAACTGACCAAGGTGAAGCTGACCCGCATGGCGGCGATGATCCAGGCCAGCCGCCAGTTCATGTACAAGGTCGCCCGCCTCATGGCGAACGGCGAGGGGATGCTCGAGGCGTCGATGGTGAAGGCGTACGTGTGCCGCGCCGCCGAGTGGGTCACCCGCGAGGCGATGCAGATCCACGGCGGCTACGGCTACGCCGAGGAGTACCCCGTGTCTCGCTACTTCGTCGATGCCCGCGTGCTGTCGATCTTCGAGGGGGCCGACGAGACGCTGGCGCTGAAGGTCATCGCCCGCCGGCTCGTCGCCCGGGTCGCCGAGGCGTAACTCGCGCACCGCGGGGGTACGCCCCGGCGCGTGGGCCTGTCTCTCCGACCGACACATCTGTCGCGCTATCGCGACATCGCCATGCTGCTCGTCAAGCACGGGCGCGACGTCCTCGACGACTCGACGTCGCGCGCCGACGCCGACAGGCTCGCCGACGACCTCGAGTCGATGGGGCCGACGTTCGTCAAGCTCGGCCAGCTGCTGTCGACGCGCGCCGACCTGCTCCCGCCGACCTACCTCGCGGCGCTGTCACGGCTGCAGGACGACGTCGACCCGCTGTCGTTCGCGGTGATCGAACCGATCGTCGAGGCCGAGCTCGGGGTCCGGATCTCGAAGGCGTTCGACTCGTTCGACTCGTCGCCGCTGGCGTCGGCGTCGATCGGCCAGGTGCACCGGGCGGTGCTGCGCGACGGTCGCGACGTCGTCGTGAAGGTCCAGCGGCCGGACATCCGCGACCGCATCCGCGGCGACATGGAGGCGATCGAGGAGATCGCCGCGTTCGCCGACACCCATACCGACGCCGGGCGGCGCTTCGGGTTCACGCCGATGGTCGACGAGTTCCACCGTTCGCTTGTCGCCGAGCTCGACTACCGGACCGAGGCCGCGAACCTCGTCGCGCTCGGCGAGATGGTCGAGCGCTACGACCGCATCGTCGTCCCCCAGCCGATCGACGACTACTGCACCGACCGCGTTCTCACGATGGAGTACGTCAGCGGTCGGAAGGTGACCGAGCTCGGCCCGCTCGCCCACCTCGAGCTCGACGGGGACGCGCTCGCCGACGAGCTGTTCCGCGCCTACCTCGACCAGGTGCTCGTGCACGGCTTCTTCCACGCCGACCCGCACCCGGGCAACGTCCTCGTCACCGACGACGGCCGGCTCGCGCTCATCGACCTCGGCATGGTGGCGCGCGTCGAGCCCGGCCTGCGCGACGACCTGCTGAAGATGCTGCTCGCGCTGGCCGACGGCGACGGGCGCCAGGTCGCCGAGATCTGCATCGAGATCGGCCAGAAGCTCGACGACTTCGATCGCCACGCGCTGACGGCTCGCGTCGTCGACCTCGTCGCCCGCTCGGGCGGCGCGACCGTCGGCGACCTCCAGGCGGGCGCGGTCATCGGCGAGCTGTCACGTGTCTCGGCAGAGTGCGGGCTGCGGGCGCCGTCGGAGCTGACGATGCTGGCGAAGGCGCTGCTGAATCTCGACGAGGTGGCGCGCACGCTGGCGCCGGAGTTCCGCCCGGAGGACGCCATCCGTGCCCACACGGCGGAGCTGCTCCGGCAGCGCATGCTGTCGTCGCTGCGGCCGGGCAGCGTGCTGTCGGCAGCGATGGACGCGCGCGAGTTCGCCGAGAAGCTGCCCGGCCGGGTGAACAAGGTGTTCGACGCGCTCGCCGACGGGCGGCTCACGCTCAACGTCCAAGGCATCGACGAGCGCGAGCTCATGCGGGGCATCCAGAAGATCGCCAACCGCGTGACGATGGGCCTGGTGCTCGCCGCGCTCATCGTCGGCGCGGCGATGACGATGCGGGTCACGGGCGTGGCCGAGCTGTGGGGCTACCCGGCCCTGTCGGTCGTGCTCTTCCTGCTCGCCGTCCTCGGCGGCGTCGCCCTCGTCGTCTCGATCTTCCTCAGCGACCTGCCGCAGCGGCGCCGCCGTCGCTGAACCGTTCTGCCAGCAGCAGCGCTACCGATTCGGTAGCGCTGCTGCTGGCAAAACCGGTGGGGGCCTCGATGCGCGGCTACCAGTCGCCGCCGCCGGTGCCGCCACCCCAGTCGCCGCCGCCCCAGTCGCCGCCGCCACCGCCGCCCCACCCGCCACCACCGCCGCTCCACCCGCCCGACCAGCCGCCGCGACCCCAGCCGCCGCCGAGGAGCGAGCCGAGCAGGAGTCCGCCGATGAGCGACCCGCCACCACCGAACCACCCACCGCCGTAGAACGGGCCAGCGCCGACGTAGACCGGACGGCGGGTGTCGTCGTCGACCGCGATCGGCGGCTCGTCGTGGGCGCCGGGCGATTGCAACTCGGACGGCGGCGCCGGCGCCTCGCGCCCGTCGATCGCCGCCTTCGTCCGCGCGATCGCGTACTGCGCCTCGAGCAGCACGCGGCGCACGCGCACGAGATCGACCGCGTCGTCTGCGTACTCGAGCGCGGCCGACGCGGCGCGGTAGCGCGTGACGGCCGCGTCGTAGTCGGCGCGTGCGTTCGGGTGGATCTTCACCTCGGGCTCGAGTGCCATGACGTCGTCGGCGATCACGGACAGCTCGGCCTGGATCATCTGGCGGTCGGCGGCGTAGTCCGCGGCCGACGCGCGCTCGTCCCGGCGGCGACGCCGCTTCGACCACGCCCACAGCCCGAGCGCGCCCGCGCCACCGACGAGCAGGACCGGCGTGAGGTCGGTGCCGCTCGACGGCTCGGGCGTGGTCCCCGGTCCGGCGGGCGCCCCGAGACCGCCGGCGCCGTTGGCGACGCCGTCGACGAACGCCAGCAGCACGGCGGTCGTGCCCTCGTTGCGATGCGCCTGGAACGCCGCGGTCGCGATGCTGCCCGCGGTGCCGGCGCTGAGCGTGTTGCTGCCGGCCCGGAACGACGATCCCGCGACGATCGCGTACGTCCCGGCGAGGCCCGTCGCCTGTCCGAGCACCCGGGGGACGTCATCGGCGTTGCCGCCCGCCTCCTCGATCGCGGCGGACGGGAGCACCGCGACGAACACGGGATCACCCGACGACCGGATCGCATTGCGCACCCGCGCCGCGTCGTCGGACGCGATGGCCCGCTCCGCATCCGCGTCGACGTACACGGGGTCCGATCGCAGCGCGTCGGCGGCCCGGTCGAGCACCGGCGTCGCCGTCGACGTCGACGTCTGCCGCGCCGTCGCCGTCGGGGCGCACAGCAGCCCGACGGCGAACAGGAGTCCCAGCAGCGGCAGCACGCGGCGCATGGGCCGCGGTCTACCCACCTCCTACCGTTGAAGCACGCGCCGCCAGCGCGCCTCGACGAGCGAGTAGGCGCCGTATGCCGCCAGCCCGAGCGCGACGGCCACGAGCAGCACGGGGCCGAGCGGTGCGGACGCGAGGCGGTGGAGCGCGCCGTCGATGCCCACGGACTCGTTCGGGTCGTGCTCGAACGCGGCCCGCACGAGGAACACGCCGATGACTCCGAACACGACACCGCGCGACACCCAGCCGAAGACGCCGAGGCGCGGCAGCCACGTCCGCTGCCACGGCCGCATGCGGCCGCGGTCGAGCTTGTCGGCGAAGTCTTCGCGCACGGCCATCACGATCAGCACGACGCCGGCGACGAGGACGCCGATGCCGACGATCGCGACGAGCCACTCGCCCCAGGCGTGCGCGAGCAACCGGGCCGTCCATCCCCGCTGCGACTGCTCGCTCGACCCGCCCGACGAGTGGTGCAAGAGCAGGCTCGCGCTCGACGCGAGCAGCGCCACGTAGACCCCGCCGATGGCGGCGTTGCCGAGCCGAACGAACGGACCGTCGCGCTCGCCGTTGCCGTCCTCCGATCGCCCGGTCGCGGCGCGAAGGAACCGATACACGGCGTACATCGCGAAACCGACGCACAGCGCGCCGAGCAACCACCGCCCCAACGGCTGGCGCACCACCGCGTGCAGGGCACCCTCGCGATCCGCCGTGTCGCCGCGGTCACCCGACGCCACTCGCAACGTCAGCGCGCCCACCACGAGGTAGACGACGCCGCGGGCGGCGATCCCCCAGCGACCGAACCCGCGCGCCGCGTCGCTCGATGCCATCCGATCGGCGGTCGCCGTCGCGCTCGTCATCGCCGGTTGCTTCCCCACCGGGCCCGGCCGGACACCCGCCCGAGCCGGTACCGTGGAGCAACCGTGCGCTTCGTCACGCCGCCGCCCGCGTACGACCTCACGTACGACGACGTCTTCATGGTGCCGAACCGGTCCGACGTCGGTTCCCGCCACGACGTCGACCTCGCCACCGTGGACGGGTCGGGCACGACGATCCCGATCGTCGTCGCCAACATGACGGCGGTCGCCGGCCGGCGCATGGCCGAGACGGTCGCCCGCCGCGGCGGGCTCGTCGTCATCCCGCAGGACATCCCCGTCGACGTCGTCGCCGAGGTCGTGACGTGGGTGAAGTCGCGTCACCCGGTGCACGACACGCCGATCACGCTCGACCGCCACGAGACCGTCGGGAACGCGCTCAACCTGCTCGGCAAGCGCGCCCACGGCGCGGTCATCGTCGTCGAGGACGGTCGCCCCGTCGGGATCGTCACGGAGTCGGACTGCGCGGGGGTGGACCGCTTCACGCAGGTCGAGCGGGTGATGTCGTCGGACCTGCTGACGTTGCCCGAGAAGATCGACCCGCGCGACGCCTTCGACGTGCTGCACGACAAGCGCCGCAAGCTGGCGCCGGTCGTCGACCACGACGGCCGCCTCGTCGGCGTGCTGACGCGGACGGGCGCGCTGCGCTCGACGCTCTACACGCCCGCGCTCGACGACCGCGGCCGCCTGCGGATCGCCGCCGCCGTCGGCGTCAACGGCGACGTCGCCGGTCGCGCCGGCGCGTTGCTCGAGGCCGGCATCGACGTGCTCGTCGTCGACACCGCGCACGGTCACCAGCTGAAGATGCTGCAGGCGGTCCGAGCCGTGCGAGCGCTCGAACCCGCGGTACCGGTCGTCGCCGGCAACGTCGTCACCGCCGAGGGCACGCGCGACCTCGTCGAGGCCGGTGCCGACATCGTGAAAGTCGGTGTCGGGCCGGGCGCCATGTGCACGACACGGATGATGACGGGTGTCGGCCGGCCGCAGCTGTCCGCGGTGATCGAGTGCGCGACCGAGGCGCGGCGTCTGGGGCGCCACGTCTGGGCCGACGGCGGCGTACGCCACCCGCGCGACGTCGCGCTCGCGCTCGCCGCGGGCGCGGCGAACGTCATGGTCGGGTCGTGGTTCGCCGGTACGCACGAGTCGCCGGGAGACGTGCAGCGCGACAGCGACGGGCGCGCGTACAAGGAGTCGTTCGGCATGGCGTCGGCGCGCGCCGTGAGCGCTCGCACCGTCGAGGACGACTCGTTCGAGCAGGCCCGCAAGGCGCTCTACGAGGAAGGCATCTCGACGGCGCGCATGTACCTCGACCCGCTGCGGCCGGGCGTCGAGGACCTGCTCGACTCGATCGTCGCCGGCGTCCGCAGCTCGTGCACCTACGCCGGGGCGCGCACGCTCGAGGAACTGCACGAGCGGGCCGTCCTCGGCGTGCAGTCGCAGTCGGGCTACGCCGAGGGCCGCCCGCTCGACACGAGCTGGTAGCGAACACGTCGCCCCCCTCCCGGCCCTTTCGGTGACTTCGGCCTGCTCTGTCGTACCGAAGTCACCGAAACGTCGGCGGTAGGCGGCCGGCCTACCGCTCGTCGCGCACGTACGGGACCCCGAGCGCGGCGGGTGCGCCGGCGCGCGAGCGGAGGTCGCCGAACGAGAGCGCGACGAGCACGAGCACCGTCAGGACGTACGGCAGCATGGACAGGAACTCGGCGGGCACGAACGTGATGTCAGCGGCCTGGAGCGTGAAGTTGGCGCGCAGCGCGAAGCCGAACACGAGCGCGCCCGCGAGCGCGCGCCACGGCTTCCACGACGCGAACACCACGAGCGCGAGCGCGATCCAGCCGATGCCGTTCGTCGTCGCCGCCTGCGACCACGACGGGACACGCGCCAGCGCCTGGTACGCGCCGCCGAACCCGGCGAGCACGCCGCCGAGCAGCACGTGGACGTACCGCACCCTGGCGACGCGGATGCCTCGCGCGTCCGCCGTCTCCGGCGACTCGCCGACCGCCCGCAGCGCGAGCCCGGCCCGCGTCCGGCGGAGGTAGAACGCGGCGACGGCGACGACCGCGACCGTCACGTACACGAGGACGTTCTGGCCGAACGCGACCGGTCCGACGATCGGAAGGTCGTGCAAGCCGCTCATGTGCACGGCGACAAACGACGCGCCCCGGCGGTCGCCCTCGACCGGCTGGCCGAGGAACTCCGCCAGGCCCGTACCGAAGATCACGAGCGCGAGGCCCGACACGATCTGGTTCGCCCGCAGCGTGATCGAGAGGAACGCGTGCACGAGCGACAGCGCGGCCCCGGCGACGATCCCGCACAGCAGCGCGAGCCACGGGTCGTGCCACGCGTCAGCAGCGAGGAACGCGCACACGGCGCCGAGGAGCATCATCCCCTCGAGGCCGAGATTGAGGACGCCGGCGCGCTCGGCGAGGATCTCGCCGACCGCGGCGAGCGTGAGCGGCGTGCCGACCGAGACCGCGGCCGCGAGAGCGACGACCCAGACGTTGTCGTTCACGCCGGCACCGCCCGTCGGAGGACGAGCCGGTGGCGGCGGAACACCTCGCCGCCCAACGCGAACAGCAGGACGATCCCCTCGAGCATGTACGAGATGGCGATCGGGACGTGGTTGCCGGGCGTGCTCTGCAGCGAGATGCCCGCGTTCTGCAAGCCGCCCATCGCGATCGCGACGAGCGCGACGGCGAACGGGTTGTAGCGGGCGAGCGCGGCGACGACGATGCCGGTGTACCCGAGCGACAGCGCGAGCCCGTTCGGGTCGAGCGTGTACGCGCGTCCCGCGACCTCGCTGGCACCGGCGAGCCCGCCGAGCGCGCCCGACACCAGCAGCACGAGGATCACCGTTCGCGCCACGGGGATGCCGGCGTAGCGCGCCGCCGCCGGCGAGTCACCCAACACCTTCATGTCGAAGCCGAAGCTCGTGAACGCACGGACCGCCCAGAACACGACGACGAGCGCGAGCGCGACGACGAGGCCCCAGTGGACGCGCGTGTCGCCGAACACCGCGAGCTGTGCCTTCGGGTCGATCACCTTGCCCTGCGGGAAGTTCGTCGACGTCGGGTCGCGCCAGTACGACGCCGACCCGAAGATCAGATACCGCATGAGGTAGAGCGCGACGTAGTTGAGGAGCAGCGTCGTGATGATCTCGGACGTGCCGAGGAACGCGCGCGTGAGCGCCGGGACGACGATCCACGTCGCCCCCCCGATCGCGCCGGCCAGCAGGACGGCGACGAGCGCGGCGGGCCGCGGGAGGTGCGGCGCGAGCGCGAGCCCCGCCCACGCCGACGCGATCGCACCGGCGTACAGCTGTCCCTCCGCGCCGATGTTGTAGAGGTTCATGCGGAACGCGAAGGCGGCCGCGAGCCCGGTGAAGATCAGCGGGATCGCGACGGAGACGGTGTCGGTGAAGCCGAACCACGTCGTGAACCCGGACTCGAGCAGCGCCCGGTAGACCGTCGATGGCGACCGGTCGGTCAGCAGCAGGAAGACGGCCCCGGCGAGCAGCGCGGCGAAGACCGACACGACGGGCGCGAGCACGGCGTGCCACCAGCGCGGCGCGGGGCGGCGCTCGAGGGCGAACGACGTCACACCACGCCGGCCATCGCGTAGCCGATCTGTTCGACGTCGGCGCCGTCGCCCGGCGTCTCGTGCGCGATCCGCCCCCGGTAGAGCACGACGATGCGATCGGAGAGCGCCAGCACCTCGTCGAGGTCCTCGGAGAGCAACAGGACGGCGCCACCGCGGGCGCGGAAGGCGTCGAGGAGCTCACGCACCGCCTCGGTCGCGCCGACGTCGAGCCCGCGGGTCGGTGCGGCGGCGACGAGGACACGCGGTTCGCCGGCCAGCTCGCGCGCCAGCAGCACCCTCTGGGCGTTCCCGCCGGAGAGCACGCGCGTCACGGCGTCGGGTCCCGACGCCTTGATGTCGAACCGCTCGATGGCGTCTCGAGCCTGGGCGGCGGCACGCCGGCGGTTGACGAAGAAGCCACGGCGGCGCGTCAGGAGCAGGTTCTCGGCGATCGTCAGCGACGGCGCCAGGCCGGTGCCGAGGCGGTCCTCGGGGACGTACGCCAGCCCGGCGCGGCGCGCGGCGCGCGCCCCCCGGCCGGTCACGTCGACACCGCCGATCTCGACGCGGCCCGCCGGCGGCGTCCGCAGCCCGGCGATCGTCTCGGCGAGCTCGAGCTGGCCGTTGCCGGCGACGCCGGCGACGCCGACCAGCTCGCCGGCGCGGACGTCGAGCTCGATCCCGTCGAGTCGCACTCGCAACATCGGCGCCGCCGGTGCACGCGGGGCGCGCCGCGGTGAGAGGTCGACGTCGCGGCCGACCATCATCCGTGCGAGCTCGCGGGCGTCGGTGTCGGCGGCGCGCACATCACCGGTGACGCGCCCGTTCCGCATCACGGTGATGCGGTCGGAGACCTCCATCACCTCGCCGAGCTTGTGGCTGATGAACACGACGGCCCTGCCCGCCGCGCGCAGCGCCCGCACGGTCGCGAACAGCACGTCGACCTCTCGCGGCGTCAACACGGCCGTCGGCTCGTCGAGCAGGAGGACGTCGGCGCCGCGATAGAGCGTGTTGACGATCTCGACGCGCTGGCGCTCCCCGACCGACAGGTCGCCGACACGGGCGCGAGGGTCGATCGACAGCCCGAAGCGCTCCCCCAGCGCGGTGACCTCGCGCTCGAGGCGCGACGTGTCGAGCACGACCGGCTGTGACCCGTCGCCGAGCGCGATGTTCTCGGCGACGGTGAAGCGGTCGACGAGGCGGAAGTGCTGGTGCACCATGCCGATGCCGCGCGCCAGCCCGTCGCGCGGCGAGTGCAGCGTGACCCGCTCGCCGTCGACGCGCAGTTCGCCCTCATCGGGCCGGTAGTAACCGGAGAGGACCGCCGCGAGCGTGCTCTTGCCCGCGCCGTTCTCGCCGAGGACGGTGTGGACCTCGCCTCGCCGGACGTCGAGGTCGACGCCGTCGTTGGCGACGACACCCGGGAACCGCTTCACGATCCCCCGCGCCGACAGGACCGGCGCGTCCACTACCGCGGCGGCGTCACGACGTGGGGATGTCCCCGACGACGCCCTGGACGAGGTAGTCGATCGACAGCAGATCGGCGAGCGACGCCGACGTCCCCGCGGGGATGCGTTCCCTGCCGGCCTGGTCGGTGATCGGACCGTTGAACGGCGCGAACGAGCCGTCTTCGATCGCCTTCTCCCTGTCGGCGATCAGCTGCTTCGTCGCGTCGTCCACCGACGGGCCGAACGGCGCCAGCTTCACCAGGCCGTCGGCCATGTCGCCGTAGTACTGCCCGCTCTTCCAGGTGCCGTCGAGCACCTGCTTCGCCGTCTTCACGTAGAACGGCCCCCAGTCCCACATCGACGCGGTGAGCCAGCCCGTGGGGGCGAACGCCGACATGTCGTCGTGGTAGCCGACCCACTTGGCGCCGGCGGCCTCCGCCGCCTCGCCGGTCGCCGGCGTGTCCTGGTGCTGTGTCAGCACGTCGGCGCCGGCGGCGAGCAGCGACTCGGCCGCCTGCTTCTCGATGTCGGGGCTGGACCAGTTCGACGTCCACGCCACGCGCACCGTTGCGTCGGGACGGACCGACCGCACGCCCAGGGTGAACGCGTCGATGCCCCGCAGCACCTCGGGGATCGGGAAGGCGGCGACGTAGCCGATCTTCCCGGTCTTCGTCGCCCTGCCGGCGGCGATGCCGGTGAGGTAGCGGCCCTCCTCGGCGGCGCCGAAGTACGTGCCGAGGTTCTTCGCCGTCTTGAACCCTGACGCGTGCATGAAGATCGTGTTCGGGTACTTCCTGGCCGCCGCGACCATCGGGTCCATGTAGCCGAACGACGTCCCGAAGATGAGCCGGAACCCCTTGCGGGCGAGGTCCTCGAACACCCGCTCGGCCTGCGCTCCCTCCGGCACGCTCTCGAGGTACGTGGTCTCGACCCTGTCCCCGAGCGCCCGCTCGACCGCCTTGCGCCCCTCGTCGTGGCGATGCGACCAGCCCGCTTGCCCGATCGGGCTGACGTACACGAACGCGACCTTCAGGACGTCGGACCGGCCGGCGGCGGTCGTGTCGTCGTCCCCGCCGCACGCCGCGGCGACCGCGACCAGCGCGATCACGGCGACGAGCACGGCGAACCTTCTCCGGCGGGTGAGCACGGCCGCATGCTGGCAGACCGGCCGGACGTGACGCGCGCCACATTACGAAACAAAAGAATTTCGGAATGACCGTGTTTCGTTGTACCGTTGTCCGCCTCATGGACGTCGCCTCGATGCACGACCGGCGGTGGTGGGCGCTGGCGGTTCTCTGTTCCAGCCTCCTCGTCATCACGCTGGACAACACGATCCTCAACGTCGCGCTGCCGGCGCTCGTGCGTGACCTGCACGCCAGTACCAGCCAGCTCCAGTGGATCGTGGACGGCTACACGCTGGTGTTCGCCGGCCTGCTGCTCACCGCCGGCAGCCTCGGCGACCGGTTCGGGCGCAAGGCGGCGCTCGGCATCGGCCTCGTCGTCTTCGCCGTGGGCTCGCTCGCATCGGCGCTGTCACAGACGGCGACCGAGCTGGCGCTGACCCGGGCGTTCACCGGCATCGGCGGCGCGTTGATCATGCCGTCGACGCTGTCGCTGCTCACGAACATCTTCACCGAGCCGAAGGAGCGCGGTCGGGCGATCGGCGTGTGGGCGGCGCTCGCCGGCGGCGGTGGCGCCATCGGCCCGGTGCTCGGCGGTCTGCTGCTGAAGCACTTCCACTGGAGCGCGGTGTTCCTCGTCAACATCCCGTTCTGCGTCGTCGCGCTCGTCGCCGGTCGGTTCCTGCTGCCGGAGTCGCGCGACGACCACGCCGGCCGGCTCGACCTCACGGGCGCGTTCCTGAGCGTCGCCGGCCTCGTCGCCGTGCTGTGGGGTGTCATCGAGGCGCCCGTGAAGGGTTGGACCGAGCCCAGCGTCCTCGGCGCGTTCGCCGTCGGCCTCGGGATCCTCGGTGCGTTCGTGGCCTGGGAGCTGCGCAGCGAGCACCCGATGCTCGACGTCCACTTCTTCGAGAACCCGCGGTTCAGCGCGGCGAACGCCGCCGTCACGATGGTGTTCTTCGCGATGTACGGGTCGATGTTCCTCATGACCCAGTACCTGCAGACCGTGCTCGGCTACTCGGCGCTCGGCGCCGGCGTGCGACTGCTGCCGATGTCGATCGTCATGATCACGACGGCGACGATGGCGCCCCGCATCGTCGAGCACCTCGGGACGAAGGTCGTCGTCGGCACCGGGCTGCTGCTCGCGGCGACGGGGCTCGTCGCCACGTCGATGGTCCCGGTCACCAACGGCTACGCCCACCTGATCGTCGCGATGTCGGTGCTGTCGTTCGGCATGGGCCTCACGATGGCGCCGGCTACCGAGTCGATCATGGGCTCGCTGCCCCCGTCGAAGGCCGGTGTCGGATCGGCGATGAACGACACGACCCGCCAGGTGGGCGGCGCCCTCGGCGTCGCCATCATCGGGTCCGTGCTGTCGTCGGTCTACCGTCCGGGCATCGGGTCGAAGCTCACCGCGCTCGGAGCGCCGCAGGCGGCGATCGACATCGCCCGCGACTCCGTCGGTGGCGCCGTGCAGGCCGCCGCCCGTTTGCCGGAACCGCTGCGCGACGCGGTGACGTCCGCGGCCAAGCACGAGTTCGTCGACGGCCTCCAGCTGGCGCTGCTCGCCGGGGCGGTGGTCGTCGTCGCTGCGGCCGCGATCGTCTTCGCGTTCCTCCCGGCGCGCGCCGGTGACGTGCGCGAACTCCACGCGGTGGAGGGACCGCTCGACGGGATCGCGTCGCTCACCTTTGCCGGGGCCGAAGGCCTGCTGGAGGAAACAGCGGAGGACGCGCTCGAGGACGCGTCGTTGTGACCGCCGCCGCTGCCGCGATCGGGCGACCGGGCCGTCAGCGCAGCGCGGCGGCCGACGCGGCGATACTCGACGCCACGCTCGCGCTGCTGCGCGACCGCGGGTACGAGGCGCTGACGATGGCAGCGGTCATCGAGAAGGCCGGCGTGTCGTCGGCGACGCTCTACCGGCGGTGGACGGCGAAGTCCGAGCTCGTCGCCGCCGCGGTCGCGTCGCTCGTCCCCGACGAACCCGCGGAGATCGACACCGGGTCGCTCGAGGACGACGTCGCCGCGTTCGTGCGCGAGGTCGCCGGCGCGATCAAGGCCCGCGGCCACATGGCCGAGCTGCTCGGCCACGACAAGAAGGACCCCGAGCTCACCGCCGCGCTGCGCTCGAAGTTGCTGACGCCACGCGTGCGGACGCTGCAGAGGATCCTCGACCGCGCCGCCGAGCGGCGCGAGCTGGGGACGCCCACGACGGCCGAGACGCTGCTTCCGCTCGTCGTCGGCCCGCTCCACTACCGCGCCACCGTCCTCGACGAGCCGCTCTCCCCCGCGTTCCTCCGCCGAGTCGTCCAGGCGACCGTGGCGGGACTGCGAGGCTGACGCGGCGCTTGGAGCGAGAACCGGGCGGGCGCCAACGCGCTTCCAAGCGACGCGTCGTGTGATGCACCCATGCTCGGCGTCGACCTTCCCGCTGCGGTCCTCGGCTTCGCCGGCGTGCACATGGCGTTGCGCGCCGAGGCGGCCACCATCGAACGCGCCGTCGAGAACGGCGACCTGCTCCTCGCGCGACGGCGCGCCGCCCTGCTCGGTCGCGTCCTCGCGTGCCACCACCACGCCGAGGACACGCTGCTGTTCCCGGCGCTCGTCGCACGCCAGCCCGGTGTCGTCGTCTCGACCGACGCGCTCGAGGCCCAGCACACCGCGCTCGACGACGCGCTCGCCGCGCTGCGCGGCG
>DASSOZ010000145.1:0-27277 GCA_035700105.1 Acidimicrobiales bacterium | reverse complement strand
GGCCCTCGAGCACGAAGCGCTCGACGTAGGGCGCGAGATCGGGATGGCTCTGGAACCGGTAGCCGCCGGCGACCCGCACGAGGACGAAACCGCGGTCCTCGCCGTCGTACGCCGCCTGCAGCTCGGCGCAGATCTCCTCGACCCGCGACACCGACACCTCGAGCAGCTGCGCGAGCAGCGACGGCTCGATCGGCTCCTCGGCGACCATGAGGATCGCCTCGATCGCCCGCTGCTCCTCTGTCGCCATCAGCGACCCTCCGGTTCTGCCAGCAGCAGACGGCCCGAATCCGTACTGCTGCTGCTGGCAAAACGCCTGGAGGCGGCCTCGGTCGCCATCAGTCGTACGTCTCCGCGTCCGCCAGGAGCTGTGACGACGCCGACAGGGGGTCGACACCGCCGCCCAGCCACACGATGGTGATCTCGCCGAACGACTCGACCTGCTCGAGGTCGACGGCGCCCTGCTTGAACAGCTCGAGCACGGCGAGGAAGCGCACGACGATCTCGAGCCGCTCGGCCAGCCCGGAGGTCAGGCGCCGGAACGTGATCCGTCCGGCGCGGGGCAGCTCGTCGAGCAGCTCGACGACGGCGTCGCGCACCGACGCCCGGATCGGCGCGACGTGGTCGAGCGTGACCCGCACCGACGGCTTCGGCTGCATCGCCTTGAGGAACGCGGCCCGGAGGCGGTCCGGCGTCACCCCCTCCATGAGGTCGGGTGTGAGCGCGAGGAACCGGTCCTCGAGGCCGGCGACCCTCGGGTACGACCGGCCGGCGACGGACGCCATCCGCTCGAGCTCGCGGGCGGCGTCCTTGAACGTCTTGCACTCGAGGAGCCGGGCGAGGAGCAGGTCGCGCTCCTCCCAGAGGGCCAGCTCCTCGTCGAGGTCGACGTCGTCGCCCGCGGGCAGGAGCCGGCGCGACTTCAGCTCGATGAGCGTGGCCGCGATCAGCAGGAACTCGGTCGCGACCTCGAGGTCGACGACCGTCATCTTGTCGAGCTCGGCCAGGTACGCGTCGACGACGGTCGTCAGCGATACCTCGTAGATGTCCACCTGCTCGCGCAGGATGAGGTGGAGCAGGAGGTCGAACGGCCCCTCGAACACCGAGGTCTGGACCTCGTACGGCACGCACTAGAAGGTACCAACCGCCTTCGGGCGTCCCGCGCATCCTCGGTAGCGTGCCGCCCATGACACGCGTGCTGTCGGGCATCCAGCCCACCGGCGACACCCACCTCGGCAACTACGTCGGGGCCATCCGGAACTGGGTCGCCGACCAGCACGAGCACGACGCCTTCTACTGCGTCGTCGACCTGCACGCGATCACCAACCCCCGGGAGAGCAAGGACCTCGGCGACCTGACCCTGGAGATGGCCTCGATCCTCCTCGCCGCCGGGCTCGACCCCGACGTCTGCACGCTGTTCGTCCAGAGCCACGTCCACGAGCACACCGAGCTGTGCTGGCTCCTCGAGTGCACGGCGAGCATGGGCGAGCTCGAGCGCATGACGCAGTTCAAGGACAAGTCGGCCAAGGGCGGCACCGAGTCGGCACGCGTCGGCCTGTTCACCTATCCCGTGCTCCAGGCCGCCGACATCCTGCTGTACGACGCCGACCGCGTCCCCGTCGGCGAGGACCAGCGCCAACACCTCGAGCTGTGCCGCGATCTCGCCATCCGGTTCAACCACCGCCACGGCGAGACGTTCGTCGTCCCCGAGGCCGGCATCCCCAAGGTCGGGGCGAAGATCTACGACCTCCAGGAGCCGACGAAGAAGATGTCCAAGTCGAACGAGGCGCCCGGTGGGATGGTCCTCGTCCTCGACGAGCCGAAGGCGATCGAGCGGAAGATCAAGCGCGCCGTCACCGACAGCGGCACCGACGTCGTCTTCGACCCGGAGAACCGGCCCGGCGCCAGCAACCTCCTCACGCTGCTCGGTGTCGCCACCGGCGGCGATCCGGCGGCCCTCGCCGAGAACTACACGCAGTACGGGCCGCTGAAGGCCGACACCGCCGCCGCGGTCGTCGAGTTCCTGCGACCGTTGCGCGAGCGCTACGCCGAGCTTGCGGCCGACCCCGGCGAGGTGACGCGCATCCTGCGCATCGGTGCAGACAAGGCGACCGAGGTGGCGTCGAAGACGCTGCAGCGCGCCAAGGACGCCATGGGCTTCCTGCCGAGGGGGTAGTTCCGCTCCTCGTGGCGCTCGCACTCGAGGACTACGCGCTCATCGGCGACACCCAGACCGCCGCCCTCGTCGGCCGCGACGGCTCGATCGACTGGCTGTGCCTGCCCCGGTTCGACTCGGGTGCGTGCTTCGCCGCTCTCCTGGGCGACGCCGATCACGGTCGCTGGCTCCTGGCGCCCGCGGACGGGGCCGCCGTGCGGCGCCGCTACCGCCCGGGCACGCTCGTCCTCGAGAGCGAGTACGACACGCCCGACGGCACGGTTCGCGTCGTCGACTGCATGCCGCCACGGGAAGTCGCGCCGGACGTCCTGCGCGTCGTCGAAGGCGTGAGTGGACGGGTGCCGATGCACATGGAGCTCGCGATCCGCTTCGACTACGGGTCGATCGTCCCGTGGGTGACGCGCGACGACGGCGTGCTGCGGGCGATCGGCGGGCCCGACTCGGTCATCCTGCGCTCCCCCGTCGACCTCCACGCCGACGGGCGCGTCCACCACGCCGACTTCTCCGTCGCGGCAGGCGACCGCGTCGCGTTCCACCTCGCGTGGCACCCGTCGAACCGCACGCCGAACGACGCGTTCGACGTCGGCCGCGCCGTCGACGAGACGGAGCGTTGGTGGAAGAAGTGGTCGTCGCGCTTCCGGTACGAGGGCCAGTACAGGGACGCCGTGCAGGAGTCGCTCGTCATCCTGAAGGCGCTCACGTACGCGCCGACCGGCGGCATCGTGGCTGCGCCGACGACGTCGCTGCCCGAGCAGCTCGGCGGCGTGCGCAACTGGGACTACCGCTACTGCTGGCTGCGCGACGCCACCGTGACGCTGTACTCGCTGATGAACGCCGGCTACGAGAAGGAGGCGCACGCGTGGCGGGACTGGCTGCTGCGGGCCGTGGCGGGCGATCCGGCGCAGCTGCAGATCATGTACGGCGTCGGCGGCGAGCGGCGCCTGCCCGAGCTCGAGCTCGACTGGCTGCCCGGCTACCAGGGGGCGTCACCGGTCCGGACCGGCAACGCCGCCGCTCGGCAGTTCCAGCTCGACGTCTACGGGGAGGTGCTCGATTGCCTCCACCACGCCCGCCACGTCGGGCTGGCGGACGACCCGCAGGCGTGGAACCTCACGCTGCAGCTGATGGAGTTCCTCGAGGGCGCGTGGTCCGACCCCGACGAGGGACTGTGGGAGGTGCGCGGACCGCGCCGGCACTTCACCCACTCGAAGGTGATGGCGTGGGTCGCGGCGGACCGAGCGGTGAAGGCGGTCGAGCGGTTCTCGATGTCGGGCCCGGCGGATCGATGGCGCGCGTTGCGCGACGAGATCCACCGCGACGTGTGTGAGAACGCGTGGGACGCCGACCGCCGATCGTTCGTCCAGTACTACGGCGCGGACCAGGTGGACGCGGCGCTGCTGATGCTCGCCCAGGTGGGGTTCCTGCCGCCTCGCGACCAGCGGATCCTCGGAACGGTCGCGGCGATCGAGCGGGACCTGATGGTCGACGGGTTCGTCCACCGCTACCCGACCGACGACGCCGGCTCCGTCGACGGGCTGCCCGCCGGTGAGGGCGCGTTCCTCCCGTGCACGTTCTGGCTCGCCGACAACTGGGCGATGCAGGGGCGCCTCGACGAGGCCCGCTCGCTGTTCGAACGCCTCCTGTCCCTGCGGACCGATTGCGGGCTGCTGGCCGAGGAGTACGACGCCGGCGCCCGGCGCCTCGTCGGCAACGTCCCGCAGGCGTGGTCGCACGTGTCGCTGGTGAACACGGCGCAGGCGTTGAGCCGGGCGTCGTCGTCGCCGGACACAGGGCCGCAGCGGGGCGAGTGAGTCGCTGGCGGTCATCCCGGGCATGTTCGCCGGCATGGATCACGAACCGCCGCAGTTCGAGGACCACCGCCACGAGGCGCTGCTGCACTCGCACCCGCACTTCCACGTCACGCACAACTACAACCACCTCACGGGCGGGTTCGACCACCTCTACTCGCAGCACGCGCACGAGCACGACCACGCCGCG
This sequence comes from Acidimicrobiales bacterium, assembly GCA_035700105.1. Lineage (GTDB taxonomy): Bacteria > Actinomycetota > Acidimicrobiia > Acidimicrobiales > DASSOZ01 > DASSOZ01. The sequence continues at coordinate 23,106 of DASSOZ010000145.1, read as the reverse complement.
CTGGCGCACTCGCACGTGCCGCATCAGGACTTCGACCGCGAGCACGAGGGCGAGGCCCATGTGCACGACCACGCCGCGCCGGCGCGCACCGACGTCGCCAAGGAGGCTGCGGGCGTGAAGAAGGCGCCGCCGAAGAAGGCCGCCGGGGCCAAGAAGGCGGCGGCGAAGAAGGCGGCACCGGCGGCGATCCGCGACGTGCCCGCCTGAGCCACCCCCATCGCCACCCGGCGCCCCCCCCGATTTCGTTTCATGAAACGAAACTGGGGTCCCCGGGCCCCACTTTCGTTTCTTGCAACGAAAGTGGGGGTCGATGTCAGTCGTCGTCGGCGGACTTGAGCACGTTCGCCAGGTGCGACGGAAGTGTCCACTCCTCCGGCGGGAGGTGGTGCTCGCGGGTCCACGTGACCGTGAGCGGGTCGCTGCCCGCGAGCGCCAGCATGTCGCCGCCGAGCTCCGGGTGACGGACGTAGAGCCCGCCGCGGCGGGTGAACCCCCGCGCGCGCGACCAGTCGTGCGCGGCACCGCGGCCGGCGACCGACGACGCCAGCGTCGCCACGACGCGCCCGTAGGTGCCGAGCCCCGAGTCGAGCTTGCCGACGTCGTGGAGCAGCGCGGCGGCGAGCACCGGCCGCGTCGCCTCGTGGCCGAGCGCCCGCTCGACGCGGCGGGCGACACCGGCAGCGTGCCGGCGGTCGGCGCGCGACATCCTGTCCCACAGCCGCAGCTCGCCGTCGGCGAGCACGGACCGCACCCACTCGGCGTCGCGCCGGCGCGGGCCGGCCGGCACGAGCGACCCGAAGAACCGTCGCACGAGGTGACCGGCGCTCACGTCGGCCGGCCCGGTCCTACAGGAGCTTCGACCACAGGTCGAGCGCGGGGTCGAACACGCGGCTGAGCGCGCCAGGCACGACGAGCACGAGCAGGAGCAGCAGTCCCATCGAGTACTGCCGGAACTTGAGGTACGACGGCCACCACTGCCGCGGGAGTACCCGCTCGATGAGCGCCGACCCGTCGAGCGGCGGGATCGGGATGAGGTTGAACGCGGCGAGCACGACGTTGACGATGCCGAACGCGGCGAGCGCCCGGAACGCGTCGCCCCCCGGCTGGAAGACCCGGAGCGCGATGGCGGCGAGGACGGCGAGCGTGATGTTCGTGACCGGGCCGGCGAGGCTCACGAACAGCGACTGCTGGCGTGGGTTGCGCAGCGCGCGCGGGTTCACGGGCACGGGCTTGGCCCACCCGAACGCGGGCTGTCCGGCGAGCACGAGCATCGCCGGGAGCACGATCGTCCCGAACGGATCGACGTGGCGGATCGGGTTGAGCGTGAGACGCCCGGCGCGCTTGGCGGTGTCGTCCCCGAAGACGAGCGCGACGACGCCGTGCGACACCTCGTGCAGGATGACCGAGGGGATCAGTGCCAGGAAGAAGAGGGTCTTGGTGCTCAGGGCGTGCGGTCTGTCAGCGCTTCAGCTTCGCGGCGCAGTCGATGCAGTACCGAGCCGCCGGCATGACCTCGAGCCGGGCGAGCGAGATCTCCTTGCCGCAGTCCTCGCACGTCCCGTATGCGCCGGCGTCGAGCTTGGCGAGGGCGTGCTCGACCTCGTCGAGCGTCTCCCGCAACTTCTGGGCGACCGCCTCGGTCTCGCCCCGCTCCGCCGTGACCTGACTCGAGTCGGCGAAGTTGGCGTCGTACGCGTGCCCGGCGGTGTCGCCGAAGCCGAGGTCGTCGAGCTGCTGGCGCAGCGACTCCCGTTCGGTCTCCAGCGAGGAGCGCAGGTCGTCGACGGACACATCGGACATGGTCGGGCCAGCCTACCTGCCCCGTCGGCCCTTCGCCCGGGGGTGGGCGTCGGCGTAGACCCGCCACAACCGCTCCGTCGACACCTTCGTGTACACCTGCGTCGTCGAGATCGACGCGTGCCCCAGGAGCTCCTGGACGGCCCGGATGTCGGCCCCGTGGTCGAGCATGTGGGTGGCGCACGAGTGGCGCAGCACGTGGGGCGAGAGGCGGTCCCCGAGGCCGACCCGGTCCCCGTACCGGCGCACGATCCCCCAGGCACCCTGGCGCGACAGGCGCCGTCCCCGGGTGTTGAGGAACACGGCGTCGGCGTCGTCGCGGCGGGCCATGCGCTCGGGGACGAACGCGCCCCGCCCACCCGGCGCCAGCCACGCCAGGAGCGCGTCGCGGGCGAACCGCCCGACGGGGACGACGCGCTCCTTGCTCCCCTTGCCGAACGCCCGCAGGAACCCCTGCTCGAGATCGAGATCCGGCAGCGACAGCCCGACGAGCTCGGAGATGCGCAGCCCGCACCCGTACAGCACCTCGAGGATGGCGCGGTCGCGCCGGGCGGCGGCATCGTCGCCGACGACCGCGCCGAGGAGGCGGTCGACCTCGTCCTCGGTGAGTGCCTTCGGCAGTCCCTGCGGCACCCGCGGCGCGCCGACGGCGTCCGTCGGATCGACGGGCGTGATGCCCTCGTCGACGAGGAACCGGTGCAGCGAGCGGACGCTGACGAGCGCGCGGGCGATCGACGACGGCGCGCGACCCTCACCGCGCAGGTGGGCCACGTAGTCCTCGACGACGGGCTCGGTGACCGCGCCGATGGTCAGGCCGGCCGCGCGCAGAAAGGCGACGTACGCCTCGAGATCGCGCCGGTAGGCGGCGAGCGTGTTCGACGACCGCCCCCGCTCGACACCGAGCCACGACAGGAACTCCTCCGCCTCGCGGGGCAGCGGCTCCTTCGCTACGGCAGGCACGCGAGCGGGTCGACGGCGTCGCGACCGAGCGCCTCGGCGACGACCGCGTTCGTCACGTTGCCGGCGACGGTGTTGACGCCGCCCAGCAGCGCGGGGTCGTGCTCGGCCGCACCCCGGACGCCGCGCTCGGCGACCGCGAGGACGTACGGAAGCGTGGCGTTGGTGAGCGCGTACGTCGACGTGTGCGGCACCGCGCCCGGGATGTTGCCCACGGCGTAGTGGAGGACGCCGTGGCGCTCGTACACCGGCTCGGCGTGCGTCGTCTCGTGGATGCCCTCGATGCAGCCGCCCTGGTCGATGGCGACGTCGACGACGACCGAGCGCGGCTTCATCGTCTTGATCAGCTCCTCGGTGACGACCACCGGCGCCCGCCCGCCGGCGACGAGGACCGCACCGATGACGAGGTCGGCCTCGGCGATCGCGCGTGCGACGGTTCCCCGGTTCGACGCCAGCGTGACGATGCGCCCCTGGTGGATCTGGTCGACGAAGCGCAGCCGGTCGAGGTTCTTGTCGAGGAGGATCACCTCGGCCTCCATCCCCTGCGCGATCCACGCCGCGTTCCAGCCGACGTTGCCGGCGCCGATGACGACGACCCGTCCGGGACGAACGCCCGGGGCACCGCCGAGCAGCACGCCGCGGCCGCCGTGGTCGCGCTCGAGGAAGTGCGCGCCGATCTGCGTCGCCATCCGCCCCGCGACCTCCGACATGGGCGCGAGCAGTGGCAGCGCGCCGTTGGCGAGCTGCACCGTCTCGTACGCGAGCGCGGTCGTGCCGGCGTCGACCAGCGCGTCGGCGACCTTCGGGTACGCGGCGAGGTGCAGGTAGGTGAACAGCACCTGATCGGCGCGCAGCTCGGCGAACTCGGCGCGCTGCGGCTCCTTGACCTTCACGACCAGGTCGGCGGCCCACGCCTCGCCGCGCTCGACGATCGACGCGCCGGCGGCGGCGTACTCGGCATCGGTGATCGCCGATCCCTCGCCGGCCCCGCGCTGCACGAGCACGTCGTGGCCGTGCGCCGCCAGCTCGGCGACGCCGTCGGGCGTCATGGCGACCCGGTTCTCGCCCTCCTTGACCTCGGTGGGAACACCGACGCGCACGCTCAAGACCGTAGCCACGCATGTCGATGCAGGGAGTGGAGGGAGTGGGGACAACATGGGAAAGCGCCGGCACCAACGAGTGCAGGAGGCGTTGCGGAGCTGGGCCGCGGCGCTGGACAAATCGATCATCGGCCACCGCGTCGACCCGCCGCCGATCCCGAAGGGCGCGCATCTCGACGTGTTGCGGTTGTGGACCCGTGAGCGCGACGGCGTGTCCGGGCGGGCTGCCGGACGCCTGGCGACGCTCGCTGTGGAGGCGGGACTCGACCGCGTCGCCGTCGAAGCCGTGCGGTCGAAGACCGACGGCGAGCGCCTGACCGGGATCGAGGCCGCCGGCAGGCTCGGCCTCGACGAGGTGTGGGACGACCTCGTGCGTCATCTGCGAAGCGGACGGGCGCCCCTCTGGGAGCGCGCCGGCGTGGCCCTGGTGCGGATCTCGCCCGGCCGGGCGCTCGAGCTGTTGCTGGCGCTGCTCGTCGCCGGCGACGTGCCGGCGTCGGCACCGGCGCTCGCCCGCGTGATCGCGACGGCACCGGAGTCCGCTCGCACGACCGCGATCGGCGCGGTGCTGTTCGACATGCCGCCGGTCCCGCAGGCGTGTGTGCTCCGCGCCCTCGGATCGGCGCCGACACCTTCGCTGTTGCCGATCGTGCGCCGCATCCTGCGGCTGCTCGACGTGCTCGACGTCGCCGCCGTCGACGTCGTCGCCGGCTGCATCACCGCGCTCGGCGCTGCCGGCGACGCGTCCGACGCCGTGCGCGTGCGCGGCCTGGCGTCACATCCGGCGTGGACGGTGCGCCTCGAAGCGGCGGTCGCACTCGGCGCGCTCGACGGTGATGCCCGCGCCTTGCGGGCGATGGCGACCGACGACGTCGAGTGGCTCGTCCGCCGGGCCGCCGTCGACTCGCTGCGCGCGCTCGGCCAGGACGCCCCGTCGCTCGCCCCCGAGCCCGCACCCGTCGTCGAGGGCCCGGCCGAGGTGCGACTGGTCGTCACCGAAGAGCCCTGGTCGGTCCTCGACCTCGCCGACTGATCGTTCCGGTACCTACAGCGGGGCCGAGACGGCCCCGCTGTAGGTACCAGAAGCGCGCGGCGGATCAGGCGAGTGTGCGGCCGAGCCGCTCGCGGGCGAGCGAGAGCCCGATGATCGTCTTGGCGTCGACGATGTCGGCGCGGGCGATCAGCGCGGGGACGTCGTCCAGCGCGACACGCTCGATCGTCATGTGGCGCTCCTCGACCGACGCGGCGGCGACGTCGCACGCCTCGAGGTCACGCGCCAGGTAGACGAACGAGTGCTCGTCGCAGAACCCGGGCGAGTTGAAGAACTCGGCGAGCAGCTCGAGCCGTCCGGCCCGCTGCCCGACCTCCTCCTCGAGCTCACGCCGGGCCGTCGCCTCGGGCGGCTCGTCGGCGACGTCACGCTTTCCGGCGGGGATCTCGAGCAGCTCGCGGTCGATCGCGGCGCGGTACTGCCGCACGAGCACGACCGAACCGGCGGCGTCGTCGTACGGCACGACGGACACCGCGCCCGGGTGGTGCACGAGATCGCGCGAGAACGTCTCGCCGTCGGGCGCCTCGAACTCGCCGACCGCGACCGCGATCAGCGAGCCGCGGTAGACCTCGCGCTCAGCGCGCTTCGAAAACCGCGGCATCGAGGTCGGGCAGGTGCGGGGCCCGACCCTCGGCCCGCGTCAGCGCCGCGCCGATGAGCTCGCGGAACAGCGGGTGCGGGCGGGTCGGCCGGCTCTTGAACTCGGGGTGCGCCTGGGTGCCGACCCAGAACGGGTGCGACGGCAGCTCGATGAACTCCACGAGCCGGTCGTCGGGTGACGTACCACTGCACCACAGGCCGTGCTCCTCGAGGCGGGTGCGGTAGCGCGGGCTCACCTCGTAGCGGTGCCGATGGCGCTCGTACACGAGCTCCGAGCCGTACGCGCGGGCGACCTGGGAACCGGGTGCCAGCTTCGCCGGCCACACGCCCAGGCGCATCGTGCCGCCCATGTCGACGATCTCACGCTGCTCGTCCATCAGGTCGATGACGAGGTGCGGCGAACGCGAGTCGAACTCGCGGCTGTTCGCGCCCTGCAGCCCGGCGACGTCGCGCGCGTAGTCGATGACCATCACCTGCAGGCCGAGACACAGCCCGAGGCACGGGATGTCGTTCTCGCGGGCGAACGCGGCGGCGGCGATCTTGCCCTCGATGCCGCGTTCGCCGAAGCCACCCGGGATGACGATGCCGTCGAGGTCGCGCAGCCGGCCCTCGGTGAGCAGACCTTCGACGTCCTCGGCCTGGATCCAGTCGATCTCGACCTTGGCGCCGTGCCAGTACCCGCCGTGGCGCAGCGACTCGACGACGCTGAGGTACGCGTCGGGCAGGTTGACGTACTTGCCGATGAGGCCGATGCGCACCGGCCGCGTCGCCCGCTCGACGCGGTCGACCAGCGCCTCCCACTCGCTCAAGTCGAGCGGGAACTCGGCGGCGTCGAACCCGAGGATCTCGCAGACGTAGTCGTCGAGCCCCTCCTCGTGCAGGACGAGCGGGATCTCGTAGAGGTTGCTGGCGTCGATCGCGCTCACGACGCCCTTCTCGGGGACGTCGGACAGCAGGCTGATCTTGCGCTTGAGCCCCACGCTGATCGGCCGGTCGCTGCGGCAGACGATGGCGTCGGGCTGGATCCCCCGGCTGCGCAGCTCGGTCACGCTGTGCTGCGTCGGCTTCGTCTTCTGCTCACCCGACGGCCCGAGGTAGGGGACGAGGGTGACGTGGATGTAGCAGACGTTGTTGCGGCCGACGTCGTTGCGGAACTGCCGGATCGCCTCGAGGAACGGGAGGATCTCGATGTCGCCGACCGTGCCGCCGACCTCGGTGATGACGACGTCGACGTCGTCGTTGGCGAGCTTCGTGATGCGGCCCTTGATCTCGTCGGTGATGTGCGGGATCACCTGCACGGTCTTGCCGAGGAAGTCGCCGCGCCGCTCCTTGGCGAGCACCGACTGGTAGATCGAGCCGGTGGTGGCGTTCGACTCCTTGTGCAGGTTCTCGTCGATGAACCGCTCGTAGTGCCCGAGGTCGAGGTCGGTCTCGCCGCCGTCCTCGGTGACGAACACCTCGCCGTGCTCGAACGGGTTCATCGTGCCCGGGTCGACGTTGATGTACGGGTCGAGCTTCTGCATCGTGACCCGCAGCCCCCGGGACTTCAGCAGACGTCCCAGCGAGGAGGCGGTCAGGCCCTTCCCGAGCGAACTGGCCACCCCGCCCGTCACGAAGACATGTTTCGCCACGGGCTTCCACGGTACCTCAGCCCCGGCCGTCCGCCGGTGGATGCCCTACAGCGGGTGTCGGGGCCGACGTCCGGCACGGTCCAGCGCACGAAGTGGACCGATGCGGTCGATCACCGCGCTGAACGACACGAGCTCGCTCAGCAGGTTCAGGGCGGCGACGACGATCAACACGACGGTGCGCACTGATGGCGCCGCTGAGAGCACGACGGCGAGGCCGACGACACCGCCGAGGACGTTCGCGCCCGCGTCGCCGAGCATCAGCCGTTCGTGCAGGTCGTCGCGCAGCAGCGCAAGTGCGGCCCCGACGACGACCGCGGGAGCGACGAGTGGCGTGCGGTGCGACGCGAACACGGCGACGAGCAGGAACGCGAACGCGCCGACCTTGAGCGTGCGGCCCGGCGCACGGTCGAACAGGTTGCCGAGGTTGGCGGCGAGCGCGACCAGCGCGGCGTCGCGGACCAGCGCGCCGATCGTCGCTCCCCCGGACACCGCCGCACACGCGAGCAGCGAGACGCACGCGCCGCCGACGAGCTTGAGGCCGCCGGTCGTGAGCCGTCCCCGCATCATCGACGCGACGTGACCGCGGAACCCGCGGGCGTCGCCGCCCGCCGATGCGAGGTCGTCGAACGCGCCGAGCAGGCCGAAGCCGAGTGCCGCGAGCACCGTCACCGCCCGGGCGCCCGTGAGTCCCTCCTCGCCCCATCCGGCGGCGCCGGCGACGACGCGCCCGGCCTCGACGAGCAGGAGCGCGACGGGCACCGCGATCCCGGCCGCGGTCGGCACGACGACACCGCGGTGGTTCGTCCGCCCGAACACCGGCGAGGAGAACGTCGACGCGAGCGAGACCCACACGAGCCGGCCGGCGAGGAACCCGGCCGCAGCGGCGACCAGCAGCGTCACGGCTCGCTCGCCTGCGGCTCGCTCACGAGGACAACTGTGCAGCGGCGCCGGGTCGGGCGCGCGGGAGCACGCCGGCGGGCGGGAGGAGCACCGGGTCACCGCGGTCGGCGTGCAACGCCAGCAGCGTCAGGTACGGGCCGAGGTAGACGAACACCAGGGCGGTGACGACGACGCCCGAGTCGTTGACCGCGAAGCCGAGGAGGCCCGCGGCCAGCGCCGAGTACGCGCCGACCCGCACCGCGGAGCCGCGCGGCAGCAGCTCGCGTCCGCGGTCCATGTAGACGAGGAGGAAGAGCGAGAAGACGGCGATGATCGGGACCATCCACGTCCAGATGGAGGCGCCGAGCACGCGGACGTTCGTCGCCAGCTTCCGGGCGATCGTCGTGCCGCTCTCCCCCGATCCCCCGCCGAAGAGGTCGGAGACGAACCGGCCCAGGTGCGTGCGCGAGTCGGCGGGCCGCAACAGGTCGATGCCGGTTGCGAGACCGAGCACGACCACGAGCGCGAGCGCGACCCATCCGATCGCGCGCCACGACAGGCGCCGGCCCGAAAGTGCGACGAGCGTGAGACCGAACACGGGAACGAGCGTCAGGATGCCCCCGACGTCGTCGCCAAGGCTCGGCGCGCCGTCGGCGACGATCGCAAGGACGAGCAGCGCGCCGGCGGTGACGAGTGCCTCCCGACGGCGCGGCGCGTACTGGACGTGGATGCAGGCGGCGATGGCCGCGGACGCTGCGAGCGCGGCGAACGCGGTGTTGCCGATCCCGAAGAACCGAGCCGCGGTGTGCAGCGAGTAGCCGAGGAGGCTCGAGTACTGCAGCCGGGCGCCGGTCGCGAGATCGACGATGATGAGCGCCGCCGTCGCCCACACGAGCCATGACAGCGGACTGAGCGCGTGGCGCCGGGCGCGCGTCGCCAGCCACACGAGGAGCGCGTCGATGGCGAGCATCACGACGACGGCGCCGTTGCCGAGGCGCGCGACCTCGGGCACGGCCCGGAACACGAACGTGGCCAGGGGAAACGCAGCGATGGCGAGGACCGCGAGCCGCAGGAACAGCGCCAGCCCCCGCCCGCCGCGATCGCGCCCGAGCACGAGCATCGCGAACAGGTACAGGAGCGCCTGGACGACGATGTAGATCACCGTGATGGGGAAGTAGATGCGCTCGCGGTAGCCGGCGTCGCGGTCGAGGTTGCGCAGGTACCCGAGGTCGGTCGAGCGGGCGTCGTACCGGAAGGCGTGCCCGATCATGCCGTCGGGAACGGTCGCCCCGAACGCCCGCAGGATCGTGGGTGCGACGTCGGTGACCGTGACGACGCCGAGCCGCTTCACCGACGGCGAGTTGACGTAGCCGTGCTCGATGCCGGCGCCGGCGGCGACCATCGGCGTCAGACGCCACCCACCCGATGGCGGTGACACCGACACGACGAGAAGGAGCGCGTCCGGCGGCACCGCCCGCACGACGTCGGCGAGCAGCGCATCGGTGCGCCGGAGCGCGTCACGTCGCGCTGCTTCCGCGGCCTTGTCGAGCGACTGCGAGCGGTACGCCGTCGCCCGATCGAGGTCGCCGGGGTCGACGGCGACGACATCGGCCGTTCGGAGCGCGCTGCGGACGGCGTCCATCGTCTTCCCGTGGTCGAAGCGCACACCGAACGGCGCGGTGGCGTCCTGCCGCAGTAGCGAGCGCTCGACGGAGCCGGCGTCGACCGAGCCCGTGCGATCGGCGAGCGCGATCGCCAGTGGCCGCTCGAACTCGGGCGCGGCGTCGAGATCGCTGCCGGGGTCGTCGGCGTTGCCCACGACGGCCGTGCGCAACCCGGCGGCGTGCAGTGCGTCGCCGAGCGCGCCGGGCTCGCTGCTGAGGTGCTTGCCGGTCGTCAGCCGGACGGTCGCCGGGTAACCGACGACGACGATCGACCCGGTGGGCGTCCGCCCCGTTCGCCGCGCCGCGACGTCACCGGCGGTGCTGCCCTCGAACGGGTACGTCGTGTCGAACGCGTCTGCGGCCTCGGCGCGCGCCCGGACGCGTGTCCCGGCGCCCAGCGTGGCGTACCCCTCGACGGTCGTCGGACGGCCCGACTGTGTACGCACGCTCATCGCCGCCACGGCCCCCTCGCTGCGCAGCCGGTCGAGCGTCGGTACGTCGCCACTGCCGAGGTCGTCGAACCCGAGATGTGGCATCCCGAAGAGCACGACCTTCGACGGGTGCTGCGCGAGCGGCTCGGCCTTCGGAACCCAGCGGTCGCCCGACCACAGCATCCACCCGCCGAGCAGCACGGCGATGGCGACGATGATGGCAACGCGCTGGCGCGACGTCGTCAGGCGCGGCCAGAGCGCTCGCACGATGTCGGCGCCCTGGCGGGCGCGGTGACGGAAGCCCGCCAGGCGTCGACCGGTGTGTCGGTGGTCCATTTCGACGGGGATCTCGACGACGTGCGCGCCCACGCGGACGGCGTCGATCGTCAACGCCGTCTCGAGCCCGAACCGCGGCGCGAGCTCGAGCGACCGCAGGAGCGGGCCGCTGATCGCACGCTGGCCCGAGAGCGGTGCCTGGGCGTCGAACGCCGCGGCGCGCCGGATGCCGCGACGGGCGAGGCTCTTCACCGCGCCGAAGCCACCGCGCCCGCCGGCCGACGGCAGGACACCGATCGCCATGTCGGCGTCGCCGGCGAGGACCGGCGCCAGCAGCGCGTCCGTCGCGCGCGCGGTGCGCCCGACGTCGGCGTCGACGAGCAGGTACGCGTCGGCATCCGGCGCGGCAACGACGCCGGCGGCGATCGCACCACCCTTCCCCCGGTTGTGCGGCAGGCGGAGGACCTCGGCGCCGGCGCCACGGGCCGCGTCCGCGGTCGCGTCGGTCGACCCGTCGTCGATGACGACGATGCGGGTGACGTCGTCGAGCTCCGCGACGGCCGCGATCGTCGCCCCGATCGAGTCGGCACGGTCCTTGGCGGGGATGAGTGCGACGACGTCCGGCACGCCTGTGTCGATTGCCTCGCTCTGCGTCGCTTCGCTCCTTGCCGCTCGGCTGGCGCTCGTCGCTGGCGCTTCCCTCGCGCCCGAGCCTGTCATGCGGTCTGCCTGGTCGGCCATGCACCCCACTGCGCGGCGGCGTACACCATCGCGCCGCACACGGCCGCCAGCACCAACGACGCCAGCGCGTGGCTGCGCGTGTGGCCGCTGATGGCGTGGGTCGCGGCCCATGCCGCCCCACCCGCCGCTGCGGAGGCGGCAGCCGTCCGCACGAGCGGGCGCGTGAGGTGGAGGCGCTCGGGCAGCCGCCGCGCCAGCAGCAGGAGTAGCGCGCCGGCGGCGGCGAGCTGCACGAGCGAGTGCGTGAGCCCGAGGACGACCACCTTGTCGCCGCCGTCGGCGGCCGCCCACCACGCGACCATCAACACGGAGCCGAGGCCGACGACGACGAGGTTGACGAGCGTCGGCGTGCGCGTGTCGCCGTCGGCGTAGAAGGCGCGGGTCAGGAGCTGGAAGGCGGCGTAGCCGATCAGACCGACCGCGTACGCGGCGAGCGTCCGCGCGACGAGCGGGCCGCCGCGCGCCAGCGCACCGAACGCGAGGACGTCGAGCACGGGACGCGCCGTCGCGACCAGGATGGCCGACGCGGGCAGCACGAAGAAGGCCAGCAGGCGCAGTCCCTCGCTGAGCCGGTCGGCATAGCGGATGCGCTCGCCGGCGTGCGCGTCGGCGGCGAGGCGCGGGAACAGCGCGGTCATGATCGGGTTGCCGACGAGCGCGTACGGCAGCAGGAAGAACGTGAACGCGATCTGGTACGCGACCGCGCCGCCCTCGACCCGGTTGGCGAGCACGAGGGTCACCGACAGCAGCACCTGCGTGAGACCGAGGTAGCCGGCTGCCCACGCGCCCTGGCGCCCCATGCTGCGCAGTTCGGGGTCACGCGGCGCCCAGCGCGGTCGCAGCGACAACCCCCGCCGCCACAGCGCGACGACCGGCACCGCGGTCATCGCCGCCACACCGACCGTCGTGCCGAGCGCGAGCAGCAGCTTCTGCGACAGGGGCAGGTGCAGCGACGGCGCGCCGTTGCGCACCACCCAGTAGCCCGCCATCGCCGCGGTGACGACGATGTTGTTGGCGACGGGCGCGGAGGCCGGCGCGACGAAGCGGTTCTCGGCGTGGTTCAGGGCGGTGGCGACGGTCCCGACGGCGTACAGGAGCACCTGGGGCAGGAAGAACCACAGGAAGAACGCGCCGAGGTCGACTTCCGCGTGCCGGACGGCGGCGTCGTCCACCGTGATCGTGAGCCCGCGCATGATCCACGGCCCGGCGAGCATGCCGGCGACGACGATGGGGCCGAGGATCGCGAGCAGCATGCCGAGCACGTTCCCGGCGAGGCGGTCGGCGTCGTCGCGCCCCGCCGTGCGGATGTGGGCCACGAACGCCGGCACGAGCACCGACGAAAGGACGCCGGCCGCGAGCAGCTCGAACAGGATGTTCGAGGCGAGGTTCGCGCTCTGGTACGTGTTTCCCAGGAACGTCGTGCCGAGCGCGGCGCCGACGGCGAGCACCCGGACGAATCCGGTGAGTCTCGACACGAGGTTCCACGCGGTGATCGGCGCGCTCGAGCGGAGCAGTCCGGGCTCGGCGTCGGGTCCGGCGTCGTCGGCTTTCGGCCAGTTCCCGGCGCTGTGCGCAGGGGAACTGGCCGAAACCACGTCGGAGGGGTCGACGTCGGTCACCGGTTCGGCGGCGGGAGCAGCTGGTCGGCGGCGACCCCGTAGTGGCCGACGGCGCCGCCGGCGAGGTCCTCGAGGGCGAGGACGAGCGCGATCTGGCCGTACCCCTCGCTCACGTCGTCCACCGTCGACACCTGTCGGCGAAGCTCACCGTCGGCGCGGACCATCGCCGCGAACGCCGGGTCGTCGGTGCCGACGGGGGTGGCGTCGGCGGCGACGACCGAGACTCCCGGCTGGTCCACGAGCAGCGCGGTCAACGGCGTCGTCACGGCCGCGTTCGAGAGGTTGGCGTCGGCCGCGGACACGACGACGACGCGTATGCCCGCCTTCGGGATCGCGCCGAGCTCGACGTTGCCGCCCGCGGGCGCGTCGTAGGTGACGAAGCCGGCGTCGCGCAGCCGCCCGAGGAGCTCGGCGCCGGTGGGCGCGGCGGGCGGCGGCTCGACGGTGGTCGCCGGCGCCGCGGGTGTCGGTGGTGGAGCGACGGTCGTCGGTGCCGTCGTCGTCGCGCCGGCCTGGACGGGCGGGTTGAGCGCGCTGGCGAGCGACGCCAGCAGCGTCCGCTGGACGACGTCGCGCCGTCCGTCGCCGATGTCGAGCATCGACGCGACGGCCCGGCGGTCGTCGTCGGCCGTGAGCGACAGCTTCGCCGTGAGCGTGAGCGTGCCGAGGTCGTCGGCCGTGGCCGTCGCCAGCCACTGGTGCAGGCGCTCGGTGAGCTTCGGGTCGACCCCCTCGACCGCCACGATCAGCACGGGTACGTCGGTCAACCGCCCGGCGAGCACCTCGGCCGGGAGTTCGGCGTCGAACTTCTGCCAACGCGACAGCGACTGGCGGGCCTCGTCGCGCTCCTGGCGGGCGTCGGACCGCTGCCCGGTGAGCGACTTCACGTTGCGCTCGAGCCCCTGCACCGTCGCCTGGTCGATGACCGTCGACCCGACGATGATCCCGACGCCGAGCGCCAGGAACACCGCGATCAGCGACACCAGGTGGAACCGGAAGTTCACCATGTCGAACGATCCCTGCCGACCTTTTCGCGCCATCCGGCCCCGCGCGGCCCGATTCCGCGAAGAGGTCGGGGAGGCAGGCTCAATGAAGGACCTCCCACGTCGAGCGCACGAAGAGGCGCAGGCCGGGCGAGAGGCTGACGGCGACGAGCATCGTGAGCATCGCCGACGCAACGAGGAAGGCGAGGTCGCGCCGGCGCACACGGCTCTGGTACAGCCGGTTCACGCCCTTGGCGTCGACGAGGATCGGGCCGACCTTCAGCCGCACGAGGAACGTCGACGCCATGCCCTTCCGGCCCTTGTCGAGGAAGTCGATCATCGAGGCGTGCGTGCCCACGGCGACGATGAGCTCCGCTCCCTCCTCGTAGGCGAGGAGCATCGCGATGTCCTCGCTCGTGCCGTCGCCCTCCCACACGTCGTAGTCGACACCGAGCTCGTCGAGCCGCTCGGCACCCGGCGCCTTGCCGCCGCGGTACGCGTGGACGATGAGTTGCGCGCCGCAGCGCAGCGTCGCCGTCGACACCGAGTCGAAGTCGCCGATGATGATGTCGGGGCGGTAGCCGACGTCGCGCAGCGCGTCGGCGCCGCCGTCGACACCGACGAGGACCGGCTTCACCTCGTTGATGTACGGCCGCAGGTGGGCGAGGTCGTTCTTGTAGTCCGCACCGCGCACCACGATCAGGACGTGGCGACCACGGAGGTCGCAGCGGATCGGCGGCAGCTCCGGCGAATCCGTGAGGAGGTGCCCCTCGCGCCGCATGTACTCGAGCGTGTTCTCGACGAACCGCTCGAGCTCGGCCCCCATCGACTGGCGGGCGCTCTCGACCTGCCGCTCGAGCGTCTGCAGGTCCTGGCGCGTCCCCTTGGCGACGACCTCGTCCGCGGCCCACAGCTCGTCGCCGTCGAGGCGCACGACGTCGCCGTCGGCGAGCGCGTCCATCACGTCGACCCCGACGTCGTCGAGGACCGGGATACCGGCGGCGGCGAGCAGGAGCGGCCCGACGTTCGGGTAGCGACCAGACACCGAGCGCGACGCGTTCACGACCGCGCTCGCCTGCGCGTCGATGAGCCCTTCGGCGGCGATGCGGTCGATGTCCTCGTGGTCGATCACCGCCACCTCGCCCGGTCGCAGCCGCTTCACGAGGTCCTTCGTGCGCCGGTCGACGCGGCACACGGCGACGAGCGGACCTTCGCGGTCCTGCTCGCGCCGCCGGTGGGCACGCCGACGGCGCATCACCGCGCACCCGCCCCGGACTTCGCCGACGCCGCCGACGTGAGCAGTTCCTCGGCGTGTGCGCGCGCCCGCTCGCTGTCCGGGCTGCCCGAGAGCATGCGCGACAGCTCGACGACGCGCTCGTCGGCGTCGACGCGACGCGCCGTCGCGATCGTGCGGCCACCCGACGACTCCTTGGCGACGGCGACGTGGTGGTCGGCCCACGCCGCGACCTGCGGAAGGTGGGTGACGACGAGCACCTGGTGACGGCGCCCCAGCTCGGCGAGCGCCTCCCCCACGGCGGCGGCCGCCTCACCGCCGATGCCGGCGTCGACCTCGTCGAAGACGAGCGTGTCAGGCGCCTCCGACAGGACGAGGCGCGCCGCCAGCATCGCCCGCGCCAGCTCGCCGCCCGACGCGACCTTCGACAGTGGCAGCGCCGGCTCGCCGGGGTTCGCGCCGAGCAGCAGCGTGACGTCGTCGCCGGGGTCGCGCGTGCCGACCTCGACCTCGAAGCGGGCATTCGCCATCGCGAGCTTCCGGAGGTGCTTCTCGACGGCCTTCGCCAGCCTCGGCGCGCCCTTGCGTCGTGCCGCGCCGACCGCCACCTCCTCCGTCTTGATGGCCTGCAGCGCAGCCTGCCGCTCGCGCTCGAGCTCTCCGGCGCGCTGCTCGTAGGACTCCAGCTCGGCCAACCGCTCCCGGGTCGCCTCGCGGTACACGACCACCTCGGCCAGCGTCTCGCCGTACTTGCGCCGCAGCTCGCGCAGCAGCTGCCGGCGGGAACGGACGTCGGCCAGCCGGGCGGGATCGTCCTCGATCGACTCGCCGACAGCGCGCACGTCGAGCGCGGCCTCGGCGACCTCTGCGGCCGCCGCCCGCAATCGCGCCTCCAGCTCGGCGAAGGGCGTGCGCCCGCTGACCGATGCGATCGCCGCCGCGATCGCATCGGCGGCACCACCCTCGTCCGTGAGCGCGTCGTGAGCCACGACAGCTGCCTCGCGATGCGCGGAGGCGTCGCCGAGTGCGGCTTCTTCGTCGTCGAGCGCGGCCTCCTCGTCGACGTCGTCCAGCGCGGCAGCGTCGAGTTCGTCGACCTGGAACCGCAGCAGGTCGATCTCACGCGCCCGTGCGCGCGCGTCGCCACCGAGCTCGTCCAGCGCCGCTTCGATGTCCGACAGGCGACGACGTGCCGCCCGCAGCGGTTCGAGGTCGATGCCGGCGAAGCGGTCGAGCGCGGCGCGCTGCACCGCGGCGGCGAGCAGCGACTGGTGCGCGTGCTGGCCGTGGAGGTCGACGAGCCGGATTCCGGCGTCGCCGAGCGCTCCGACCGCGACCGGCCGGCCGTCCACGTACGCGCGCGAGCGCCCCGACGCCGGCACGACCCGCGAAAGCACGATCTCGTCGTCGCCGACGACGAAGCGCCCGTCGACGCGCGCCTCGGCCGCGCCTGGCCGCACGAGCACCGGATCGGCGCGCCCGCCGACGAGCAGCTCGATCGCCTCGACGACGAGCGTCTTGCCCGCGCCCGTCTCCCCCGTGAGCGCCGTCATCCCCGGGCCGAACACGAGCGACAGCTCGGCGATGACGCCGAGATCGCGGACCACGAGTTCGTGCAGCATCCGCCCGCTACCGGTCCGCCAGACCGAACTTGGCCTTGAGGATCTGGTGGAAGTCGCGCCCGCCGAACGTCACCAGCCGGGCGCTGTGCGGCCCCGCCGTGCACACGACCGACTGCCCGGTGTGCAGCGTGCCGCTCGCCCGCCCGTCGACCGACAGTGAGGCGTCCGGTCCCAGGATCTCGAGCCGGATCGTCTCGCTGGCGTCGAGCACGAGCGTCCGGTCGAACAGCATGTGCGGGGCGACCGGCGTGAGCAGCAGCGCGCGGTGCGTCGGTGACACGATCGGGCCGCGTGCGGACAGCGAGTACGCGGTGGAGCCGGTCGGCGTGGCGACGATCATCCCGTCGGCCGCGTAGGTCGTGAAGAAGCGGTCGTTGATGACCACGGCGAGCCGCACCGTGTGACCGGACGCGACCTTCTCGACCACGAGCTCGTTGAGCGCGGTGCGCGGCGGCGCCTCGCCGTTGATCGCGACGGAGAGCATCATGCGCTCCTCGATCTCGTAGTTGCCGGCGAGGACGCGCTCGAGCGCCGCCACGATCTGGTCCGGCTCGACCTGCGTCAGGTAGCCGAGGTGGCCGACGTTGACACCGAGGATCGGGACGTCGTCGGCGGCGAGGAGGTCGACGGCCCGCAGCATCGTGCCGTCGCCGCCGAAGCTCAGCGCCAGATCGAGGTCGTCGGCGAGCTCGTGCTCCGCGCATGCCCACGCGGTGAGACCGGTCGCGTCGGCGTCGACGTCCGGTACGCGCACGCGGTGCCCGCGCTCGGCGAGCCACGCCGCGGTGTCGCGAGCGTGTTCGACGGCCGCCGGTCGCGCCGTGTGGATCACCATCCCGACGGTCGCCATCAGGCCCGCCGCCGCACGTGCGCGAGGTACTCGATGTTGCCGCTCATGCCCGTCAGGGGCGACACCATGACGCCGAGCACCGCTGCATCTTGACCGACGAACGCCGCTCGCACGTGGTCGACCGCCGCCAGCCGGGCCCGTTCGTCACGCACGACGCCACTGCCCCGGGCCGCGACCGACCGCCCGACCTCGAACTGCGGCTTGATCAGTACGACGACGTCGCCGGTCGGCGTCACGAGGCCGACGAGCGTCGATGCCACCGTCGTGAGCGAGATGAACGACAGGTCGGCGACGACCACGTCGAACGGCCCGCCGACGCTGGCGTTCGTGACGTCACGGATGTTCGTGCGCTCGATGCTCGCGACGCGCGCGTCAGCACGCAACGACTCGTGCAGCTGCCCGTGCCCGACGTCGACGGCGACGACGTGTGCGGCACCGCGCCGGAGCAGGCAGTCGGTGAACCCACCCGTGGACGCGCCGGCATCGATGCAGCGGGCCCCCGCGACGTCGATGTGGAAGTGGTCGAGCGCGGCGTCGAGCTTGTCGCCACCGCGCCCGACGAATCGGGGCGCGTCGCCGGTGAGCTCGATGGTCGTCGTCGCATCGACGCGGCGGCTCGCCTTGTCGGCAGGCCGGCCGTCGACGAGCACGCGGCCGCTGTCGATGTCGCGCTGTGCCCGCTCGCGGCTGGGTGCCAACCCGCGCCGTACGAGCTCGGCGTCGAGGCGCGTCGTCGGGCCGGCTACGCCTTCTTGGCGGCCGACTTCTTCGCCGCCGACTTCTTGCCCGTCGACTTCTTCGCGGTCGACTTCTTCGCGGTCGACTTCTTCACCGCGGACTTCTTCGCCGCGCCACTGCCGCTCGAGGCCGACCCCGACGCACGGTTGATCTTCGCCTCGAGGCGGGCGATGTCTGCCTTGGTCGCCAGGCCCAGCGCGCCCAGCTGGTCCTGCACCTGTGCCTGCACGAGCGACACGATCGCCGCGGTGTTCTGCCGGCTGCGCTCGACGATGTCCTCGATGAAGTCGTCGGCGCGCTGCATCGGGACCTCGCCGGCGTTCACCCACTCCCGCACGATCGCCTGCGCACGCTCGCGCGTCATCTCGGTGAACGCGATGCCCGCGTCGAGGTACCGCTTGAACAGGTCGCTCTGCGCCATGCCGCCACGCTATCCCCGCGGCCCGAGTGCTTGCAAAAGTTTGCAGTCGTTGCCTGGGTAGCGTGCGCCGGTGATCCCGCTCCGGGACGAGAACCCGACGGTCCACAAGCCGGTCATCACCCTGCTGATCATCGGTGCGTGCCTCGTCATCTACTTCTTCGTCCAGCCCGTCGGGCACGGGTGGCTCGGTCAGGCCGGCACCGACTCGGGCAACAAGGAAGTCGAGTTCGACGTGCGCAACGCGGCGATCCCGTGCGAGGTCACGCAGGGCCGGCCGCTGACGATCGACGAGCTGCGGGCGACGTACAACAACGGCGACCAGACCGCATGCGAGTCGCATCCGACGTCGCAGCAGTTCGACCCCGGCAAGAACGTCTACCTGGCGATCCTCTACTCGATGTTCATGCACGGCAGCCTGCTGCACATCGGCGGCAACATGCTCTTCCTCTGGGTCTTCGGGAACAACATCGAGGACCGCATGGGAAAGCTCGGCTTCATCGCGTTCTACCTCGTCGGTGGGCTCGTCGCCGCGCTCGCGCACATCTTCGTGCAGCCGGACTCGACCGTTCCCGTCGTCGGCGCGTCGGGCGCGATCGCCGCGGTGATGGGCGCGTACCTCGTCCTGTTCCCGGACGCGCCGATCCGGACGATCATCATCTTCTACCTGATCCTGTTCCGAGACATCTCGGCGAAGTGGCTGCTGGCGTTCTGGTTCGTCAGCCAGTTCTTCATCAACCCGAACGAGGGCGTCGCGTGGGTCGCCCACGTCGGCGGCTTCGTGTTCGGTGCGTTGGTCGCGCTGCTGTTCCGCAACCGACTGGTCCCGCCACGACGAGTCCGGCCGGTCTGGGAGTACTAGCCCCCGACCAGGGCGGCGAGGTCGGCGGCGACGACGTCGGCGGGTGGGTCGAGCGCGTCGGCGTCCGCCCGTGTCGCGACACCGGTGAGGACGAGGGCGAACCGGACGCCGAGGCGGCGGGCCATCAGTCCGTCGGTGTCGGGACGGTCGCCGACGAGCGTCGACGACTGCAGCGCTCCGGCGCCGATCCGCTCGCGTGCCAGCGCCGCCATCGGCTCGTGTGGTTTTCCGGCGACGACGGGATCGACGCCGCTCGCCACCTGCACGGAAGCGACGATGGCGCCGTTGCCGGGCAGGAGCCCACCCGCGACGGGAAACGTCGCGTCGGTGTTCGTCGCGACGAACCGGGCACCGTTGCGGATCGCGGTGCTCGCCGCCGCCATGCGGTCGAAGTCGAAGTCGCGGTGCCACCCGACGACGACGACGTCCGCGTCCATGCCGGCGCCACCCGTCACCGCGTGCGCGCCCCGCGACTCGACGGCCTCGACGACACCGGGACCGCCGCACACCAGCACCGCCTCGCCGGGCTCGATCAGCGTCGCCGCCGCCTGCGCCGACGTCAGCAGCTCGTCGGGGTGCGCCTCGACGCCGGCGGTGCGCAGCTTGGCGACGTACTGGGCGAGTGTCATCGACGAGTTGTTCGTGAGGAAGCGGACGTCGTCGCCCCGGCGGCGCAACGTCGCCACGGCGTCCGCCGAGCCGGCGACGGGCGCATCGCCGCGCCACAGCACGCCGTCGAGATCGAGGATCCACGCCACGCTGTGGCACCGTACGTGTCCGTGCCCCGCTTCGAGCCATTCGCCGGCGTCCTCTACGCCGACACCGTCGACCTCGCCGACGTCATCGCCCCGCCGTACGACGTCATCGACGCCGAGGCCCGGGCCGCGCTCGTCGCCCGCAGCCCGTACAACGCCGTCCGGCTCGAGCTCCCCGAGGGCGACGCCGACCGCTACGACCGCGCTGCCGCCCTGCGCGACGAGTGGCTGCGCGACCAGGTCCTCGTCGCCGACCCCGAGCCGGCGTTCTACGTCTACCGCATGGGCTACAAGGACGCGGCCGGCCGGGCCCGACAGACCGCCGGCGTCATCGGCGCCCTGTCGCTCTCGCGTCCCGGCGAAGGCGAGATCCTCCCCCACGAGCGCACGATGCCGAAACCCAAGAGCGACCGACTCGACCTGCTGCGGGCGACACGCATGAACCTCTCGCCGGTGTGGGGCCTGTCGCTCGCCGACGGGCTGTCCGGGCTGTGCGAGCTGCCCGGCCCGCCCGACGCGAGGGCCACGGACGACGACGGCGTCCACCACCGCCTCTGGCGCATCGAGCAGCCCGGCGTCGTCGACGCCATCGCTGCCGCGGTGTCGTCGGCTCCCGTCGTCATCGCCGACGGGCACCACCGCTACGAGACCGCGCTCGCCTACCGGGACGAGCGCAACGGGGCGCCGGGTTCCGACCGCCTGATGATGTACGTCGTCGAGCTCGCCGACGAGCAGCTCGACGTCCGCCCGATCCACCGGATCGTCACGTCGGTCCCCGACGGTGTCGACGTCGTCGACGCGCTCTCCGATCGCTTCGAGGTGTTCGAGACGGCGCCGGCGATCGACACGCTGCCGGCCCGGATGGTCGACGCGGGCGCGCTCGCGCTGCTCACGGATGCGGGTGCGTTCCTGCTGCGCCCGACCGGCGGCGCCGCTGACGCGACCGACTCCGAGCTGCTCGGGGACGCCCTCCCCGACGGTGTCGAGCTCGACTACGACCACGACCCGGCCAGGATCGCCGCGCTCGTGGCCAAGGGCGACGCCGCCGCCGGCATCCTCCTGCGGGCACCGACCGTCGCCCAGATCTCGGCCGCAGCCCACGCCGGCCGGCGCCTGCCCGAGAAGACCTCGTTCTTCTCCCCCAAGCCCCGCACGGGGCTGGTGTTCCGGTCGGTCTGAGAACCCGAACTCGGCGTAGATATGCGCCCCATAGGTGCACATCTACGCCGAGTTCGTTGGTCACGCCGCGGCTTCGGCGACCGCCTCCATCGCCTCGCGCTGCATCGCGTTCACGACGAGCGTGCCGACGGGGGACGACTTCCACGCCTCGATGCGCTCGGCGATGCGCTCCTTCGGACCGACGAGCGCGACCTCGTCGACGAGCTCGTCGGGCACGGCGGCGGCGGCTTCCTGCTTCTTCCCGTCGAGGTAGAGGTCCTGGATCTCCTTCGCGGCGGCGTCGTAGCCGTAGCGGCAGGCGAGGTCGTTGTAGAAGTTCCGCCCGCGCGCGCCCATGCCGCCGATGTAGAGCGCGAGGAACGGCTTGAGCATGTTGCGGCACGCGTCGATGTCGTCGCCGACGACGATGCTGCACGACGCGGCGACGTCGAACGTCGTGAAGTCGACGCCGGCGAGCGAGTCGCCGAACGCCTCCTGCCACCGCGTCGGGCTCCAGAAGATCGGGAGGAACCCGTCGGCGATCTCGGCAGCAAGCTTCACGTTCTTCGGCCCGATGGCCGCGAGGTAGATCGGGATGTCGGCGCGCGGGTGCAGGATCGTCTTGAGCGGCTTGCCGAGGCCCGTCGCGTCGGCGCCGCGGTACGGGATCTCGTAGTGGTCGCCGGAGAACTCGAGCGGCTTCTCCCGCTTCCAGATCTCGCGCAGGATCGTCACGTACTCGCGCGTCTTGCCGATCGGCTTGCCGTACGCCTGCCCGTGCCAGCCCTCGGCGACCTGCGGGCCGGAGAGCCCGAGTCCGCACAGCGCCCGACCACCCGACATCGCGTCGAGCGTGGCGATCGTCATCGCGGTCATCGCCGGCGAGCGCGCCGGCATCTGCATGATGCCGGTGCCGAGCTTGATGCGCGATGTGTGCGCCGCCATCCACGTCAGCGGCACGATCGCGTCCGACCCGTACGCCTCGGCGGTCCAGATCGAGTCGAACCCCGCCGACTCGGCGAAGGTCGCGGTCTCGACCGCGACCTTCGGGTCGAGTCCGGTGTACGCGAAGTTGAGTCCGAGGCGCATGCCCGGACCTTAGGGGAGAGCGCTACGCGATCTCCCAGGTGGCGCCCGACGTGAGCAGCGCCTGCAGGTCACCGGCGCCCCGCCGCTCGACGGCGGCGCCGACCTGGCGCTCGACCTCGGCGTCGTACGTCGGGTGGTCGACGGCGCGGAACACGCCGATGGGCGTGGGCTCGTAGGGCCCCCGCGCGAGGCGCGACAGCATGAACGCCAGACCGGGCTGATCCCGCTTCTCGTCGTGGACGAGGATCGCCTCCTCGCCGACGTCGGCGACGTCGACGATCTCGAGGAAGCCCTGCGTCGTGACGTGCACGCCCTTCTCGGCGTTCTCGCCGAAGCGGATGGGCTGTCCGTGCTCGAGCGGGATCAGCATCGACGCGCGCTGCTCCTTGCCGGTGATCTCCTCGAACGCGGCGTCGTTGAAGACGTTGCAGTTCTGGTAGATCTCGACGAACGCCGAGCCCTTGTGCTCGTGGGCGCGGCGGAACGTCTCCTGCATGTGCTTGCGGTCCATGTCGTGCGTGCGGGCGACGAACGTCGCCTCGGCACCGAGGGCGAGGCTGATCGGGTTGAAGGGGTGGTCGATCGAGCCGAACGGCGTCGACTTGGTGACCTTGCCGATCTCGCTCGTCGGCGAGTACTGGCCCTTCGTCA
>DASSOZ010000144.1:0-4906 GCA_035700105.1 Acidimicrobiales bacterium | reverse complement strand
GCCGCGCGACGATCCGCTCCGGCCCGAAGGCACCCTCCTCTGGCGCACACACGTCCGTGTAGTGCGATTCGGGACGGAAGTAGCGGGCGACCGCGTCCCAGTCGCGGCGGCCGAGGTCGGACCAGAAGCGCTCGACGAGCGCCTTGTTGGCGGCGGCGTCACCCATCGCCGCGATGTCTACTCGACGACGGCCACGACGAACGCCGACGCGCGCTCGCTCGTGTCGACGTCGACGCCGGTCGGGTCGACGGCGCGCTCGGCGCGCCAACCGGTGTCGAGCAGGAACGGCCGCAGCTGCGCACGCGGTATCGACGAGGTGAGCGGCTCGCCCATGGCGCCGACCGCGGCCGCCAGTCGAGCGCGGGCGTCATGCTGTTGCGCGGTTTCGGCGTCGACGTGGAGGGTGATCGCGAGGCGGCTGCCGGTCGCGGCGCGCGAGGCGAGCGAGCGAAGGAGCGACGTCAGCACGTCGGGCGAGAGGTAGCCGGCGACGCCCTCGCACGTGTACAGCGTCGGCGTCGACGCGCCGTGCCCGGCCTGGTCGAGCGCGGCGGCGACGTCGTCGTCGGCGAAGTCCGCGGGCACGAACGCGATCGCCGACGCGTCGATGGCGAGACGTCGCAGGCGGGCCGTCTTGTCCGCCTGCGTGTCGGGGTGGTCGAGCTCGAACCAGCGGGTCGTGGGCGTGGCGTAGCGCAGCGCCCGGCCGTCGTAGCCGGCGCCGACCGACACGAGCTGCGCGCCGCCGTGGGACAGCCACCCGACGACCGCTCGGTCCACGAACGCCGTGCGCGCCGCGAGGTAGCGCGTCATCAGCGAGTCCGGCGCCACGGACACCGACGCGGCGACGTCGGCTTGCAGGCGGTCGTCGTCGTCGGGCCGGCCACTCTCGAACGGCATCCGCCGGAACGACAGGCGGTGGGCGGCGACGCGCCGCGCCGTCTCCGATGCCGACCCCGCTCGCACGGGAGCGTTCTAGTGGGGGAGCGGCACGATCGGCGGCAGCTGCAGCGGGAGGATCGACGTCAACGCGCTCGTCAGGCGGAACTGCGCCGCGTCGCGGATCGCGTCCCAGTTCTCCTGCGACGCGTGCTGCCAGGACCAGAACGACACCGACGTCGCCCCCTTGGCCGCCGCTGCGGCCATGAACCGCAGCAGCGCGTCGCGGGACGGGTTGCCGGGCGGACCGCCCGAGGGCCCGCCGTCGTACGCCTGCCCGACCGGCATCAGCGGCTTGCCGAACTGCCGGAGGTAGTCGAGCGCGCCCGAGACGTCGGCGGCCGGATCGCGGCTCATCCAGTACACCATCGGCGCGATCGCATCGAACTGGGCGACGACCTCGGCGTACGGGTAGCGGTGCGTCGCGAGGTCGAGCATGCGCGGCACGCACGCGATGAGCGGGTAGCCCGTGCCGACCCCCTGTCGCAGGTAGGTGCCGTACGCCAGCGCACCGGCGCCGGTGAGGTTCACGCCCTCCGAGCGGGTCTCGACGTCGGCGACGAACCCGTCGATGCGATGGCCGTCGGGCGTGGCGTAACGGATGGCGGCCAGGCCGCGCTCGGCGTCGACCTTCCAGTCCCGCAGGTTCGGGAAGTCCCACCCGTACACCCGGATGCCGGCGGCGTGCGCGGCCGGGAGCAGCCGGTTCAGGAAGTCCTGCGCGTAGAAGCCCTGCCACGACGAACCGGTCCGCACGAACACGTGCGACAGGCCGACCGCCCGGGCCCGGGCGACGATCGCCGCCGGGTCGCCGCCGTCCGCCCGTTCGGGCATCCAGACCCACATGCCCTTGCCGGACGGCAACCGGGCGGGGTCGAGCGGGACCTGCGGCGCCGCCGGCGGCGGCGGTGTGGCCGCGGGCGGCGCGGCGGCGGGCGGAGGCGGAGGCGTGACAGCGGGCGCGGAGGCGGCGGCCGGTGTCGCGGCGTCGGCGCGCGCCGACGCGTCGGGCACGGCGGTGCCCACCCGACGCACGAGCGCCGCCTCGTGGGCCCGCGTCGTCGACGGCAGCGCCGACACCGCGCCGAGCAGCAGCGTCAGCGCGGCGACGAAGAGCGACAGGGCCTGGCGGCGACGGTGGTCGTCCGGCCAGGTGCGCCGAAGGGCGCCGGCCACGGAGGCTGCGACGGAGGAGTGCATCGGGACCTGCACCCACGGGTTCGCCCTCGGCGGCTACCCATCCTGCTTTCGGTGACGGCGCCGCCACCCATCCTGCTTTCGGTGACTTCGGGTCGCTCTGGCGAGCCCAACTCACCGAAAGCCCGCAGGCTCAGTGGGCTCAGCGAGGCAGTGGGCGGATCGGCGGCGGGGCCGGGGTCAGGAGCCGGTTGCGGGTGTCGCCGTCGAGCTCGCCGGTCTGGCCGAGGCCGGCGGCGCGCTGGTACGCGCGTAGCGCCGTCTGCGTCGGCCCGTCCCAGTCGCCGGTGACCGGCGTCGGGAAGCCGAGCGACGTGAGCAGCGTCTGGATCATCTCGTTGCGGCCGCCGGTCTGGTTGGCGCGGTGCTCGTAGACGACGAACTGCGATGCGTCGCGGATCGCGTCCCACGCCTGCTGGTCGGCCGCCTGCCACGACCAGAACGACACGCCCACGGCGCCGTGGCGCTCCGCCGTCTCCATGAAGTTCAGCAGCTCGTCGCGCGGCGGCACGCCGGGACGGCCGCCCTCGCGCGACCCGTCGTACGCCTGGCCGACGGGCATGATCGGCTTGCCGAACTGCTTCAGGTAGTCGACGGCACCGGCGACGTCACCGTCGGGCGTGCGGTTGAGCCAGTAGACCATCGGCGCGATCGCGTCGAACTGGGCGACGACGTGCGGGTACGGGTACCACGCGATGCGCGGCGACGGCCGCGGCACGCACGCGATCAGCGGGTAGTCGTCGCCGACGCCCTGGCGCAGGTACGTCCCGTACGCCAGCGCGCCCTCGGGCGACAGCCGCGTGCCCTCCGACCCCGTCTCGATGTCGGCGGCGAACCCGTCGATGCGGTGACCGGCCGGCGTCGTGTACGTGATCGCGGCGAGCGCGCGGTCGGCGTCGACCTGCCAGTTGGCGAGGTTCGGGAAGTCCCACCCGTAGACGCGGATGCCGGCGGCGTGGGCGACGGGCAGCAACCGGTCCAGGAACCCCTGCGCGTAGAACCCCTGCCACGACGACCCCGTGCGCACGTAAAGGTGCGTCAGCCCGGCGTCGACCGCCCGCTGGACGATGCGGCTGACGTCACCGCCCTCGGTGCGGTCCTCCTGCCAGATCCACATGCCCTTGCCGACCGGCAGCGCACCCCGGAGGTCCGGCACCCGCTGCCCGAGCGCCCGCGTCGGCCCGACCGCCGCCAGCGTGCGGCCCGTCGCCACGGGCGTCGGTGCCGTCGCCGGCGGGGGCGGGGCTACCGCGGTTGCCCCGGGCGGTGCGGCCGGCGGCGCCGCGGTCGTCGACGGCTCGGACGTGGACGCCGGCGTCGTCCCCTCGGTCACCCGCGCCAGCAGCGACGCCCGCTCGACGGTCGAGCTGCGGTGGCGGCTGTACCAGCCGGCGGTGCCGGCGACGAGGCAGCCGAGCGCGAACAGCGCGAGGAAACGGGAGGCGCGACGGGAGTGCGACATGGGCGATGACGGAAAGGCGTCCGCGCGCGCATCGTCGCGAATCGGGGCGACGAACACGCGGATCGGCCGAACGGCCGAGCGGTGCTTCGAGGCTAGGGGCTACACCCTGCCGTACAAAATGGCCCGCTTCACCTCTTCGATCGCCTGCGTGACCTTGATGCCACGGGGACAGGCGTTCGAGCAGTTGAACGCGGTGCGGCACCGGAACGCGCCCGACTTCTGGTTGAGGATGTCGAGCCGCTCGGCGCCCGCCTGGTCACGCGAGTCGAAGATGAACCGGTGGGCGTTGACGATCGCGGCCGGGCCGACGTACGACGAGTTTCCCCAGTAGATCGGGCACGACGTCGTGCACGCCGCGCAGAGGATGCACTTGGTCGTGTCGTCGTAGCGCTCCCGGTCCTCGGCGGACTGGTAGCGCTCGCGGTAGCCGGGGTCGTCGTGGTTGACCAGGTACGGGATCACGGAGCGGTACTGCGCGAAGAACGGCTCCATGTCGACGACGAGGTCCTTGATCACCGGCAGGCCGCGGATCGGCTCGATGGTGATGTCGGTGCCGACTTCCTGGATGAGCTTGGCGCACGCCAGCGCGTTCTCACCGTTGATCACCATCGCGTCGGACCCGCACACCGCGTGTGCGCACGAGCGGCGGAACGTCAGCGTGCCGTCCTGGAACCACTTCGCCTGGTGCAGCACGTCGAGCACGCGGTCGGTGCCCTCGGCCTCGACCTGGAACGTGTCCCAGTGGGGCGCGGTGTCCTGCTCGGGGTTGTAGCGCTTCACCTTGAGGGTCACGGTGAACCGCTCCGTCGCCGGTGCTGCCTCGGTCGGTCGCGCCTCTTCCGTGACGGTCATCAGTACTTGCGCTCCATCGGGATGTACTTGCCGCCCTGCACGGGCTTGTAGTCGAGGCGGATCGACCCGTCCTCGTTGCGATACGCCAGCGTGTGCTTCATCCAGTTGGCGTCGTCGCGCAACGTGTGGTCCTCGCGCGAATGGGCGCCGCGACTCTCGGTGCGAGCCTTCGCGCTGACGACGAGCGACTCGGCCAGGTCGAGCAGGTAGCCGAGCTCGAGCGCCTCGGTGAGGTCGTAGTTGAAGATCTCGCCCTTGTCCTGGATGGAGATCGACTCGTACTGCGACTTCAGGTCACGAACGGACTCGAGCGCCGTGGTGAGCGACGCGTCGTCGCGGAACACGGACGCGTTCGTCATCATGTCTTCCTGCAGCTTCGTGCGGATGCGGCCGACGTTCTCGGTGCCGGTCGCCGCCTTCAGCCGCTCGATGCGGCCGCGCACGTCGTCCGCCGCT
>DASSOZ010000143.1:0-22366 GCA_035700105.1 Acidimicrobiales bacterium | reverse complement strand
GGAGGGTCGGGCCCGCCGCGCGCCGATCCCTCTCGCGTGGAGCGGCGCCCCGGCATGACCGCGATGCCCTGCACGACGACCGAGGACGGACCCCGCGATGAACACCCTGGACGCCCTGGACGCGCAGACCCTGCGCTCCGGCGACCACCGGAAGGTCGCCCGGTGGCGCCACGCGATGGCGATCGTGCGCACGGCCGAGCGCCGTCCGGACCTCCTCACGGCCCGCGGCGGCGTGACCGACGAGGAGCGCCGATTGCTGGACGAGTTCGGGCTGCCGTATCCTGGACCGTTCCCGGCAGCACCTGTGCAGGAGTGACCGCGCCATGAACCCCACCGATGTCATCGACCGCGCCAGCCTGCGCGACGACGTGCCCGCCTTCGGGCCCGGCGACACGCTGAAGGTGCACGTGCGCGTCGTCGAGGGGAACCGGGAGCGGGTGCAGGTCTTCCAGGGCGTCGTGATCCGCCGCCAGGGCAGCGGCGTGCGCGAGACGTTCACGGTGCGCAAGGTCAGCTTCGGTGTCGGCGTCGAGCGGACGTTCCCCGTCCACTCGCCGATCATCGCCAAGATCGAGCGGGTCACCGAGGGCGACGTCCGCCGGGCGAAGCTGTACTACCTGCGTGACCGCGTCGGGAAGGCCGCGAAGATCAAGGAGAAGCGCGCCGCCCGCTAGCGGCCCGCACCATGATCGGGTGGCGGCCGGTCGTCGTCGACGGCCGGGAGGACATCGCACCGATCGCCGTTCCCGAGCCGCGGGCCGTGCCCCGCTCGGTCGCCGAGATCCCGCTGCTGCTGGCGCTCGCCGTCGGCATCGCGTTCCTCGTCAAGACCTTCGTCGCACAGGCCTTCTACATCCCGTCGGGATCGATGATCCCGCAGCTGAGGGTCGGCGACCGGATCGTCGTGTCGAAGATCGCCTACCACCTCCACGATCCCAACCGCGGTGACATCGTCGTGTTCGACTGCCCGCCCCGGGCGTCATGTCCGCCACCCGCCGGCGGGATCCTGCCGGTGCGCGTCCTCCGCGGCATCTTCGAGGCGGTCGGCCTCCGCCAGCCGTCGACCGAGGAGTACGTGAAGCGCATCATCGGCCTGCCCGGTGACCAGGTGCAGGGGGCGCAGGGCCGCGTGTTCGTCAACGGCAAGGCCCTCGTCGAGCCGTACCTGCCGACCGGCACGGTCACGTCGGACTTCGGCCCGCTGCGCGTGCCCGACGGGCAGCTGTGGGTCATGGGCGACAACCGCGAGCAGTCGGCCGACAGCCGCGTGTTCGGCACGATCACCGAGTCGTCCGTCGTCGGGCGGGCCGTCGTGCGGGCGTGGCCGTTCGGGTCGGCGGCGTTCCTCTGAACCGCCGGTACGCTCTCACCATGAGTGCGGAGGATCTCGAACGCTACGAGACCGAGATCGAGCTCCAGCTGTACAAGGAGTACCGCGACGTCCTGCCGATGTTCCGGTACGTCGTCGAGACCGAGCGCCGCTTCTACCTGGCGAACGAGGTCGACCAGCACGTCAAGGGTGACGGTGCGTCCACCTTCGTCGAGCTCGAGCTGCGCGACGCGTGGGTGTGGGACATGTACCGCCCGGCGCGTTTCGTCTCGTCCGTGCGCATCGTGACGTTCAAGGACGTGAACGTGGAGGAGCTCCCCAAGGAGCCGTGACCCTCGAACGCCGGGCGCTGGGGATCTCGGGCGAGGAAGCGGTGGCGCAGTGGTACGCAGCCGCGGGGTACGACGTCGTCGCCCGCAACTGGCGCTGCGCGCAGGGCGAGCTCGACCTCGTGTGCCGGCGGGGCCGCTCGGTCGTGTTCTGCGAGGTGAAGACGCGCACGACGGACGCGTTCGGCGCGCCGGTCGAGGCGGTGACGCGCGACAAGCAGATGCGGGTGCGTCGTCTCGCGGCGCGGTGGTTGGAGGACGCCGCCGACTTCCGGCCGGTCGACATCCGCTTCGACGTCGCGTCCGTCCTCGGCGGCGAGGTCGACGTCGTCGTCGGCGCGTTCTAGATCAGGCCGAGGCCCCACGCCACGAGCAGCATCGTGAGCACGACGGCGCCGGCGACGAGGACGTAGTCCGACGGACGGCGGCGCTGCTGGCGGAACGGGTTGAGGCCCACGGTCGGTCAGTATCGTCCGCCGCCATGGAGACCCTCCTCATCGACCGTGCCGACGGCGTCGTCACCGTGACGATGAACCGCCCCGAGCGGAAGAACGCGTTCACCGGCACGATGATCGAGGAGATGCTCGACGTCGTCGACGACGTGTCGACGTCGTCGGAGGACCGCGTGCTGGTGCTCACCGGCGCCGGCGACGCGTTCTCGTCGGGCGCCGACCTCGCCGAGAACCCGGTGTCGAACGGGCTCACGTCGATGCGGCGCGTCGGCGACCTCGTGCTCGCGCTGCACCGGTTGGCGAAGCCGACGATCGCCCGCGTGAACGGCGTCGCCGTCGGGATGTCGTGCAGCCTCGCGTTGGGGTGCGACCTGATCGTCGCGTCGTCGACGGCGCGCTTCTCGGAGATCTTCACCCAGCGCGGCATGTCGCTCGACGGCGGCGCGTCGTGGGTGCTGCCACGTCTCGTCGGGCTGCACCGCGCGAAGGAGATCGCGTTCTTCGGCGACCTGATCCCGGCCGCCGACGCGCTGGCGATGGGCCTCGTGAACCGCGTCGTGGAGCCGTCGGAGCTCGACACGGTGGTGGGCGAGTGGGCCCGCCGGCTGGCGTCGGGTCCGCCGATCGCGCTGTCGATGACGAAGACGATGCTCAACAACTCGTTCTCGTCGACGATGGCCGAGGCGGTCGAGGACGAGGCCCGCTGCCAGATCGTCAACGCCGCCACGGAGGACCTGCGCGAGGCGGTCACCGCGTTCCTGGAGAAGCGCCCCGCCGTCTTCCGAGGCCGCTGACACCGGCGAGCGACCAGCGCGCCCGCCAACCACCACTTCCGTTTCATGAAACGGAAGTGGTGTCCAGGGCCACCATTTTCGTTGCGGATCTCGGAGAACTCGGGCGGCCCGACGTTCCTGTCACACCCCCTCCGTAGAGTCGGCGGCGAGCACTTCCCCCTGCAGGTTCCTCACGATCGTTCGAGGAGCGCGCCCCGTGCTCGCCAGCATCCCGTCCGCAGTGCTGTTGGGCGTCGACGGACGTCCGGTCACCGTCGAGGTCCACGTCTCCAACGGCCTTCCCGGCTTCCTGATCGTCGGCCAGCCCGACGCGTCGTGCCGCGAGGCGCGCGATCGCGTCCGGGCCGCGCTGCTGTCGAGCGGGCTCGCGTGGCCGCTCAAACGGGTGACGGTCAACCTCGCCCCGTCCGGCCTGCGCAAGGCCGGCGCCGGGCTCGACCTCGCCATCCTGATCGGCCTGCTCGTCGCCGGCGACGTCGTGCCGGCGGCGTCGGTCGACCGCACCGCGTTCATCGGCGAGGTCGGGCTCGACGGTTCGATCCGGCCGGTGCCCGGCGTGGTGGCACTGGTCGACGCCGTCGACGCCCGCCGGATCGTCGTCCCTCCCGCGAGCGCCGCCGAGGCGCGCCTCGTCGGGCGTCACGAGGTGCGGTCGGCGCCGACGGTCGCCGAGCTGCTCCGCGCGCTCGCCGGTGACGAGCCGTGGCCGGATCCGCCCCCGCCGCCCGTCGACCCGGGGCCGCCGGTGCCACCGCCCGACCTGCGCGACGTGCGCGGCCACCCGTTCGCCCGGCTCGCGCTCGAGGTCGCCGCCGCCGGCGGGCACCACCTGTTGCTCGTCGGCCCGCCGGGGTCGGGCAAGACGATGCTGGCCACCCGCCTGCCCGGCCTGCTGCCGCCGCTGACCGGCGAGGCCGCGCTCACCACGACGCGCATCCACTCCGCCGCCGGATTGGCGTTGCCCTCGTCCGGACTGGTGACGACCCCGCCGTTGCGGGCGCCGCACCACGGCGCGTCCGCCGTCTCGCTCGTCGGCGGCGGGACGGCGACGATGCGCCCCGGCGAAGCGAGTCTGGCGACGAACGGCGTGCTGTTCCTCGACGAGCTCGGCGAGTTCCACCGCGACGTCCTCGACCAGCTGCGCCAGCCGCTCGAAGAAGGCGTCGTGCGGGTGGCGCGGGCGAAGGCCGCGGTCACGTTCCCGGCGCGCTTCCTGCTCGTCGCGGCGATGAACCCGTGTCCGTGCGGCGAGGGCGGGCCGGCCGGCTGGTGCCGCTGCTCCGAACGGGCGCGGGCGCGCTACGCCGGGCGGGTGTCCGGGCCACTGCTCGACCGGTTCGACCTGCGCGTGCTCGTGGCCCGCCCCGATGTCGGCGACGTGCTCGCTGGTCCACCGGGCGAGTCGTCGTCGGACGTCGCCGCGCGGGTCGCGCTGGCCCGTTCACGCGCCGCTGCTCGTGGCGTCACGTGCAACGCCGAGCTCGACGGGGCCGCGCTCGACGTGCACGCGCCGCTGGCGCCCGCGGCGGCGCGCTTGCTCGAGCACGCGCTCCGTTCCGGCGGACTGTCGGCGCGCGGACTGCAGCGCATCCGGCGCGTCGCCCGCACACTGGCCGACCTCGCCGGTGCGGACGGTCCGCTGGACGACGAGCACGTGGCCACCGCGCTCGGGCTGCGCGCCGAAGGTGTGCTCGAGGCGGTGGCCGCGTGACGACGGGCCGGGCGGGTCGGTCCGTTCCGCCGGCCGCGTTCGCCGCGGCGCTCACCACGCTGCCCCAGATGGGCCCGAGCCGGCTCCGCGCGGTGCTCGCCGGTGTCGACGGCGCGCCTGACGCGGCCTGGCGCGCCATCGCCCACGGTGCGCTCGGGGAGGGCGTGCTGCGCGCGCTCCGGCACTCCGATCCGCGCGCGCTGGCCCGCGTGTGGCGCGACGCGGCGAGGGGGACCGATCCCGGTGACGTCCTCGCCGCCTGCGGTGCGGCGGACATCCGCGTCGTCCCGCTGGGCGACGGCGACTACCCCGCCGTGCTCGCCACCGACCCGGAGCCGCCCGCGGTGCTGTTCGTGCGCGGCGACCTCGCCGCGCTCGCGCACCGTCGGGCCGCGATCGTGGGTACGAGGCGGTGCACGTCGTCGGGCGCGTCCGTGGCGGCGCAGCTCGGTCGCGGGCTGGCCGCCGCCGGTGTCGCCGTGGTCTCGGGGCTCGCGCTGGGGATCGACGGTGCCGCACACACGGGCGCACTGGCCGCCGACGCCGCGCCGCCCGTCGGGGTCGTCGGGAGCGGGCTCGACGTCGTGTACCCGCGACGCCATCGCGCGCTGTGGGAGCGCGTCGCGTCGCGAGGCGTGCTCATCGGTGAGGCACCGCCGGGTGCACGCCCGGAGCGGTGGCGGTTCCCGGCGCGGAATCGCATCGTGGCCGCGCTCGCCGAAGTCGTCGTCGTCGTCGAGTCGCACGCACGCGGCGGGTCGCAACACACGGTCGACGCCGCACTCGAGCGCGACGTCCCGGTGATGGCCGTGCCCGGGTCGGTGCGGTGCCCGGCGGCGGCGGGCACGAACCTCCTCCTCGCCGACGGCGTGGCGCCGGTGCTCGACGCCCGCGACGTGCTCGTCGCGCTCGGCGTCCCGCCGCCGCCGACGTCACGGGCCCGAGCGGCACCGGCGACCGACCCGATCGGCGCCGCGCTCCTCGACGCGCTCGGCGACGAACCGGCGAGCATCGACGAGCTCGCCGCTCGCACGGGCCGGCCCGCGCCGGCTGTCGCCGCCGCGCTCCACCGCCTCCAGGCCGGCGGGGTGGTCCACCTCGAACGGGGGTGGTGGCGACGTGGTTCGGACCAGTCCGATCGGGCCATTTCGTGAATGGGCCTCGCGAACCACTTCAGTCCTGAGACCTGAGCGGCCGAGACCTCCGGTGACGGGGAGGTCGAGATGGCTGCTCGCAGGATGCTGCATCTCATTGCGACGCTGGTGGCGGTCGGCACGACGGTCGTCGCGCTCGCGCTGCCGGCGTCCGCCGCCGACGCCGGTGCCGAGGGCGACTTCGTGTCCCGCATCAACGCCGCCCGCAGCGCGGCCGGACTCGCGCCGCTCAGCGTCGCGTCCGACCTCGTCGCCGTCGCCCGCTCGCACTCCGGTGACATGGCCGCGAAGAACACGCTGTTCCACAACCCCAACCTCGCCACCGAGGTCACGAACTGGGTCGAGGTCGGCGAGAACGTCGGCGTCGGGGGGACCGTCGCCGCGATCCACGACGCGTTCATGGCGTCGCCGGCGCACCGGGCGAACATCCTCAAGTCCACCTACACGCAGGTCGGCGTCGGCGTCGTCGCCGCCGGCGGCAACCTGTGGGTCACCGAGGTGTTCCGCAGGCCCGCCACGGCAACCGCGGCCCCCGCCGCCGTCGCCCCGGCGCCGGCGCCGGCACCCGCACCGGCGCCGGCACCCGCGCCCGCCCCCGCGCCCGCCCCCGCACCGAAGCCGGCCGCGGCGCCGGCTCCGGCGCCCGTCGCGCCGCCCGCCACCGTGGCGCCGACGGTGCCCGCAGCGGTGCCGACGACGGTCATCCCGACGACGGTGCCCACGACGGCGCCGGTCACGACGGCGCCCGCCGGCGAGCGGGTGACGTCGACGACGGCCGAGCTCGTCCGCCTGCACGCCAGCCCCGCGGGGCAGCTGGGCCGCGCCCCGGCGACCGACGACGGCCGCCGCGTGATGGCCGCGGCCGGTGCGCTGCTGGTCGCGATGGTGGCGTTCGGCGTCGCCCGTCACCACCGGCGGGCCACGAACGCTCCCACCGACTGACCTCCGCGCGCCGGTACCGTCTGCCGTGATGGGCTGGCGGGAGGACGACTTCGAGCGCAGCCTCACGTCGGTGTCGGCCAACACCGTCGCCGCGTACCGGCGGGACGTCGACGCGTTCGTCGACTGGGCCACGAGAACCGGCGCTGCCGACCCGGGCGACGTCGACCGCCTGCTCCTCCGCCGGTACCTCGCCTACCTCGGCACCCGCCGCTACGCCCGGCGCACGATCGCACGCAAGGCGAGCGCGCTCCGGCGCTACTTCGGCTGGCTGCGCCGGACGAGCGCGATCGACGCCGACCCGAGCGCCCGGCTGTCGGCGCCGCGTGGTGACGGCCGCCTGCCGCACGTGCTCAAGGACGCCGAGCTCGACGCGCTGCTCGACCACGACGAGGACGGTCCGGTTCGGCTGCGCGACGACGCCGTGCTCGAGCTGCTGTACGGCAGCGGCCTGCGTGTCGCCGAGCTGTGCGGGCTCACACCGGGCGACGTCGACACCGCGAACCACCGTGTCACCGTCTGGGGCAAGGGCGGCAAGCAGCGGCAGGTCCCGATGAGCGCGCCCGCCGCGGAGGCGACCGACCGCTGGTCACGGGACGGGCGGCCACACCTGACGACGGCGCACACGCCGGCCGACGCGCTGTTCCTCAACCGCAAGGGGAACCGCCTCACGCCGAGGGACGTCCGGCGACTGATCGACCGCCGCGCGCAGACGCCGACCCACCCGCACGCGCTGCGGCACACGTTCGCCACCCACCTGCTCGACGGCGGTGCAGACCTGCGTGCCGTGCAGGAGCTGCTCGGTCACGCCGACCTCGCCACGACCCAGCTGTACACCCACGTCAGCAAGGAAAGGCTGAGAGACGTCTACGATGGCTCCCACCCTCGTGCCTGACTGTTCAGCGCGCTCCTAGGTGAGGATGGGGACCCCGACCACGTGGACACCGACGCCGCAGCGATCCAGAACCTGTGGGACGAGTACAAGTCGAGTGGCTCGAGGGACGCGCGCGACCGGCTGATCGTCCACTACTCGCCGCTGGTGAAGTACGTCGCCGGCCGGGTCAGCGTCGGCCTGCCGCAGAACATCGAGCAGTCCGACCTCGTCAGCTACGGGATCTTCGGGCTCATCGACGCCATCGACAAGTTCGACACCGGCCGCAACATCAAGTTCGAGACCTACGCCATCGCCCGCATCAAGGGCGCGATCATCGACGAGCTGCGCAGCATCGACTGGGTCCCGCGCAGCGTCCGTGCGAAGGCGCGATCGGTCGAGAAGGCCTACAGCAAGCTCGAGAACGAGCTGCACCGCACACCCACCGACGCGGAGCTCGCCGTCGAGCTCGGCATGAGCGAGGACGACCTCCACAACGTCTTCAACCAGATCAGCTTCGTCGGCCTGGTCGCGCTCGACGAGATGCTGAGCGTGGGCGGCGAGCGCGGCGAGTCGACGACGCTCGGCGAGACGCTGCCGGACAAGGGCGACGGGCCGGTCCAGGCCTTCGAGGTCGAGGAGATGAAGCAGCTCCTCGCCGACGCCATCAACCGGATGGGCGAGCGGGAGAAGATCGTCCTCACGCTGTACTACTACGAGGGCCTCACGCTGGCCGAGATCGGCGAGGTCCTCGGCGTCACCGAGAGCCGGGTGTGCCAGATCCACACCAAGTCCGTGCTCCAGCTCCGCTCGAGGCTGAGCGAGCCCGAGCGCGAGCTCGCATGACGAGCTAGCGTCACCCGCCGCAGCGCCCCTCTTCCCCCTGTAGAGCCCTGCGCGCTCCGGGGGGATCCCATGCGCATCGCCGTCGCCGGCTGCGTCCTCGCCGCCGTCCTCGTTCTCTCCACCAACGACGCCCGCGCCGCGCTCGCGGCGGACGGGCCGCCACCGTCGTACTCGCCGCCCGTGCCCGGCGTGATCGTCGACGACTGGCGACCGCCGCAGCAGAAGTGGGGTGCGGGCAACCGCGGCGTCGACTTCGACGCTCGACCGGGCGAGCCGGTCGTCGCCGCCGCCGACGGCGAGGTCGTCTTCGCCGGGTCGGTCGCGGGCGCGAAGCACGTCGTCGTCCTGCACGCCGACGGGCTGCGCACGTCGTACTCGTTCCTCGCCGACGTCGACGTGCACCGCGGCGACCGGGTCGTCGCCGGCCAGCGGGTCGGCGTCGCCGCCGGCCCGGTGCACTTCGGCGTGCGGGCCGGCGACGAGTACCTCGACCCGCTCACGCTCCTCGGCGGCGGGCCGCCGAAGGTGCACCTCGTCGACGACCGGGTGCGCCGCCCCGGCACCGCCGGCGAGGAACGCAACGGCCTGGCGCGGTTCCTCCGTGGCGCGCGCCGCACGGTCGCCACCGCCGGCGGCTGGGTGCGCGACCGCGCTGGCGGCGAGCTGCAGGCGCGCCTCGATGCCGCCCGGTACCTCGGTGAGCACGCCCCGCCGGTCGTGATGTGGCGCATCGGCACCGCCGTCGCCGCGTCGCAGACGCGCCCGTGCACGCCCGCGGATGCGCCGGTCCCGCCGCGACCGCCGGGCGAACGGATCCTCGTACGCGTCGCCGGCCTCGCCTCGCACACCGGCACCGGGGCGCACGCCAGCGGCGCCGGTGCCATCGCCGATCTCGACGCCGCCGCGCTCGGCTACGACGACGCGCACGACGTGCAGTTCTCCTACCGGGGCGGCAGCACCGACGAGCGCGGCTACGACGCCGCCGACACGTTGCAGTCGCTGCGCGAGTCGGGCGAGAAGCTGGCGGCGCTGCTCGACCGCCTGGCGGACGAGCACCCCGGCGTGCCGATCGACGTCGTCGCCCACTCGCAGGGCGGCCTCGTCGCGCGCGTCGCGCTGACGGCGACGCGCGCACCGGTGGCCGACCTCGTCACGTTCGCCACGCCGCACCACGGCGCCGACCTCGCCACCGCGTTCGCGCGCGCCCGCACGACGCCCGGTGGCGCCGTCGCCACCGTCGCGATCGGCACGGTCGACCCGCTCGGCATCGACCCCGACGCGCCCGCCGTCGCCGACCTGGCGGAGGGCTCGGACTTCATCCGCTGGCTCGACGACCAGGCGCTGCCGAGCGGGGTGGCCGTCACGTCGATCGCCGGGCGCCACGACTGGGCCGTTCCGGTGCCGCGTGCCCACCTCGACGGCGCGACGAACGTCGTCGTCGACCCGTCGAGTCGCGCGACCGAGCACGACGCCCTCCCCGGCTCGCCCGAGGCGGCGCGCGCCGCTGCCCTCGCCCTCGCCGGCGCACCCCCGCCGTGCGAGTCCCTGCGCGACGTGCTCGCCGACCAGCTGTTCGGCGAGGGCATCAGCTTCGGCGAGGACGCCGCCGGCGCCGGCGTGCGCACCGCACTCGGGTGAGCGCCCCGACCGCCGAACGCCCCCGACCCACTACACTCGACGAGCCGCAGCACAACCCCGTGCTGCACCGACCACGTCCCGACGAACCCACGGTCGCCCGCCAACAGGCGGGCGCAGCGTCGAGGGCGCCACCGAAACCGATGGGAAGGAGCACGGCCATGGCCGTCGTCACGATGAAGCAGCTGCTCGAAGCCGGTGTGCACTTCGGGCACCAGACCCGGCGCTGGAACCCGAAGATGAAGCGGTTCATCTACGGCGAGCGCAACGGCATCTACATCATCGACCTCCACAAGACGCTGGAGGGCATCGAGAAGTCCTACACGTTCGTCCGCGACCTCGTCGCCGACGGCGGCAGCGTCCTGTTCGTCGGCACGAAGAAGCAGACGCAGGACCCGATCGCCCGCTACGCCGAGAAGTGCGGCATGCCGTACATCAACGAGCGGTGGCTGGGCGGCATGCTCACGAACTTCACCACGATCAGCGCCCGCGTGAAGAAGATGACCGAGTACGAGCGGATGCGCGCCGCCGGTGACTTCGAGGCGATGCCCAAGAAGGAGGCACTGCTCCTCAGCCGCGAGCTCGAGAAGCTGCAGCGCAACCTCGGCGGCATCCGCGGCATGCAGAAGCTGCCCGACGCGGTGTTCATCATCGACACCAAGAAGGAGCACATCGCCGTCACCGAGGCGAACAAGCTCGGCATCCCGATCGTCGCCGTCGTCGACACGAACTGCGACCCCGACGTCATCGACTACGTCATCCCCGGTAACGACGACGCGATCCGCAGCGGCACGCTCCTGTGCCGCGTGCTGAGCGACGCCGTCGAGGAGGGTCGCTACATCAACAGCCGCCGCAACGCCCGCGCCGGCGCGACGAAGGCCGAGGCGCTCGCCGCCCAGCCCGACCCCGAGGCCGAGGCGCGGCGCGCCGCGCAGCAGGCCGAAGCCCGGCGCCAGGCTGCGCTCGAGGCCCAGCAGCGCGAGGCACGCATGACCTCCCGCGCCGACGCCGCGCCGAGCGGCATCAGCGAGCCGGCCGACACGCCGCCCTCGACGCTCGCCACCGCGGCCGAGACCACCGCAGAGACCGCCACCGCCGAGGCGGCGGGCAGCAACGAGGCCGCCCCCGCCACCCCCCAGGAGTAAACGAGCGATGCCCGACTTCACCGCCAAGGACGTCCAGACCCTCCGCCAGGCCACCGGCGCCGGCATGATGGACGCCAAGAAGGCGCTGACCGAGAACAACGGCGACTTCGACGCTGCCGCCAAGTGGCTCCGCGAGAAGGGTCTCGCCCAGGCGGCGAAGCGCTCCGACCGCGAGAACACGCAGGGCGCGGTCGCGGTCAGCCAGGCCGGCGGCGCGGCCGCCGTCGTCGAGCTCAAGTGCGAGACCGACTTCGTCGCCAAGAGCGAGGACTTCGTCAACCTCGTCAACGACCTCGCCAGCCTCGTCGCCGCCAAGGGCGAGGACGCGGCCAACGAGCGCCGGGACGACATCGAGAAGCTCGCGACGTCGCTCAAGGAGAACATCGCGCTCGGACGGGTCGTGCGATTCGAGGCCGCCGACGGCGCCGTCCTCGACACCTACCTCCACGTCCAGAACGACCGCGGCGTGATCGGCGTGCTCGTCGAGGTGAAGGGCGGCAGTCAGGACCTCGCCCACGACATCGCGCTGCACATCGCCAGCGCGGCGCCGAAGTACCTCAGCCGCGACGACGTCCCGGCCGACGAGGTCGCCGCCGAACGCGAGGTCCTCGAGAACCTCACCCGCAACGAGGGCAAGCCCGAGCAGGCGGTGCCCAAGATCGTCGAGGGCCGGCTCAACGGCTTCTACAAGGACATCTGCCTCCTCGAGCAGCCCTTCGTGAAGGACTCGAAGCAGACGATCACCCAGCTCCTCGGCGGAGCCACGGTCACGCGGTTCGCCAGGGTCCAGATCGGCCAGTAGTGAGCGCGGACGCCGCACCGTCTCCCTGGAAGCGGGTCGTCCTCAAGCTCTCGGGCGAGGCGTTCGCCGACCCCGCAACCGGTTACGGCATCGACGGCGGCGTCGTCGCCCGCATCGCCGAGGAGATCGCGTCCGCGCACGACGAGCTCGGCGTCGAGATCGCCGTCGTCGTCGGCGGCGGGAACATCTGGCGCGGCGCGGCGGGCGCGAACGCCGGCATGGACAAGTCCACCGCCGACTACATGGGCATGCTCGCCACGGTCATCAACGCGCTCGCGCTGCAGGACGCGCTCGAGCGGGCGGGCGCGCCGACGCGCGTCCAGACGGCGATCGCCATCAACGAGGTGGCCGAGCCGTACATCCAGCGCCGGGCGATGCGTCACCTCGAGAAGGGGCGGGTGGTGATCTTCGCCGCCGGTACCGGCAACCCGTACTTCACGACGGACACCGCCGCCGTGCTGCGCGCCGCGGAGATCGAGGCCGACGCGATGCTGAAGGGCACGCACAGCGGCGTCGACGGCGTCTACACCGACGACCCCAAGACGAACCCCGACGCGACGAAGCTCGACGACGTCACCTACCTCGAGGTGCTGAACCGCGGCCTGAAGGTCATGGACGCCACCGCCATCACGCTGGCCATGGACAACAAGCTGCCGATCGCCGTGTTCGACCTGCTGACGCCGGGCAACATCCGCCGCGCCCTCCTCGGGGAGCCGATCGGTACGCTGGTCAGGTGAGTTCCGAGGCCGAATCGGTCGACGAGGTCCTCCTCGACACCGCCGACAAGATGGAGAAGGCGGTCGCGCACACCCAGTCGGAGTTCGCCACCGTACGGACGGGCCGGGCGATGCCCGCGCTCGTCGAGCGCATCAAGGTCGACTACTACGGCACCGAGGTCCCGCTCCAGCAGCTCGCCGGCTTCAACGTCCCCGAGGCCCGCCTCCTCGTCGTGCAGCCCTACGACAAGAGCGCGATGAAGGCCATCGAGAAGGCCATCCAGAACAGCGACCTCGGCATCAACCCCAACAACGACGGCCAGGTGATCCGGCTCGTGTTCCCGCAGCTCACCGAGGAGCGACGCAAGGAGCTCGTGAAGGTCGTGAAGCACAAGGCCGAGGAGGGGCGCGTCGCGGTGCGCAACCTCCGTCGCCACGCCCGCCAGCAGCTCGAGGCGCTCGAGAAGGACGCGTCGATCACCGCCGACGAGCTCGAGCGGGCCGAGAAGGACCTCGAGAAGACGACCCACGAGTACGTGGCCGAGATCGACAAGATGCTGCAGCACAAGGAGCACGAGCTGCTCGAAGTCTGAGTCTGAGGCTCTCAGGAGGCGACCGCACCATGGACGAGCGCAAGGACGACGAGCAGCAGCAACCGCCCCGCCGCCCCACCGAGGGCGTGCGGATCATCGGCGCCGAAGAGGCGCAGGCGGCGATCGACTCCGGCCACGCCGCCGGCCGCAAGCCGGAGGACGCGCCGAAGTACGGCGACGTCCCCCGCCAGCCCGAGGGGCCGCGCCCGGCGATCCGATTCCCGCTCGGCGGGTCGACCGACCCGTCCTCCGTCCCGCGTCCGGGCCTGTCGCACCCGCCGACCGAGGCCGCGCCCACCGACGTTTCGGTGACGTCGGGCGCACATGACGAGCCCAACCCACCGAAAGCCGCCGAGGGGGGCGTCACCGAGCCGGAGTCGGAGCCGACGCCGTCGATCTGGCAGCCGCCTGCCCGCCCGGCCGAGCCGACCGTGGTGACGCCGCCCGGCGCCCGCACCGAGCTCCCGCACTGGACCGAGCCGCCCACCGGCGAGAACCCGCGCATCGCGGTCACGCCCGACGACGCGGCGACGGCCGACGACGACGAGGCCGTGTGGCAGGCGGCCAGCGGCGGCCCGCGGTGGCGGGGCGAGCACGACGCCGACTGGGAGGACGTCGACTACCACGACCCGCAGACGTGGGCCGAGGAGGAGGGCCAGAAGATGGGCGCGCTCGATCCCGACACCGGCGTGTCCGACCTGTACCGGTTCGACGCGCCGTACGACGACGAGCCGTACGAGCCCGTGGGTTCCGCCGCGCCCGGTCCGTCGCCGTCCGCGATGGGCGCGCCGGCGTACGACGACGAGGCGGCGCTGGCGCCCGAGCCGGCGCCGCCGCGCCGCATCCACACCCGCATGCCGGCGCCCGAGCCGCCGCCGAACGCGCGACGGGCGAAGGGCGTCGGGCGCGACGTCCCCACCGCGATCGCCACCGGCATCGGCATCG
Organism: Acidimicrobiales bacterium; assembly: GCA_035700105.1. Taxonomy (GTDB): domain Bacteria; phylum Actinomycetota; class Acidimicrobiia; order Acidimicrobiales; family DASSOZ01; genus DASSOZ01. The sequence goes on along the minus strand of DASSOZ010000143.1, from coordinate 8,104 downwards.
CCGCCGTCCTGCTGGTCGTGCTGAAGGTGTTCGAGAACGTGGGCGGTGTGGTCATCGCCACCGCCGTCCTCACGCTCGCGGCGGCCGAGTTCTTCAACGCGCTCCGCAGCAAGGGGTTCCGTCCCGCGACGCTGCTCGGCGTCGCCGGCACCGCGGCGATCTCGTGGGGCGCGTACGCGCGCGGCGAGCAGGCGGTCGTGCTCATCACCGCCCTGTTCGTCGTGTTCGCGCTGCTGTGGTACCTGCTCGGCGTGTCCGACACCGCGCAGCCGACGGCCAACGCCGGCGTGTCGATCCTCGGCTTCGCCTACATCGGTGTGCTGGGGTCGACGGCGGCGCTCATGCTCAAGTGGCCGCCGCAGCACGAGCACGGCATGGGCCTGTTCCTCGGCGCCATCATCGCCACCGTCGCGTACGACGTCGGCGGGTTCGCGATCGGCAGTCGGGCCGGTCGCACCCCGCTCGCGCCGGAGATCAGCCCGAACAAGACGTGGGAGGGGCTCATCGGTGGCATGGTCGCCGCCTTCCTCGCGTCGCTCGTCATCGTCACGCAGATCGCGCCGTGGACCCTGTCGAAGGCGTTCGCGCTGGGGCTCGTCGCCGCCGTCGCCGCGCCGCTCGGCGACCTGAGCGAGTCGATGATCAAGCGCGACCTCGGCGTGAAGGACATGGGCTCGATCCTCCCCGCGCACGGCGGTGTGCTCGACCGCATCGACGCCATGCTGTTCGTCATCCCGGCCACCTACTACCTGGCCAAGCTCCTGAAGATCGCGTGACGTGAGCACGGTGTCGCTGGTCGGGTCGACGGGCTCGATCGGCACGCAGACGCTCGACGTGGTGCGGGCCGAACCGGGACGGTGGGAGGTCACCGCGCTCGGCGCGGCGACGAGCGTCGACGCGCTCGCTCGCCAGGCCCACGAGTTCCACCCGAAGGTCGTCGCCATCGCCGACGACACGCTGGCCCGCGACCTGACCGACAAGGTGCCGGCGGGCACCGAGGTCCGCGCCGGCGTCGACGCGCTCGCCAGCCTCGCGTCCGAGCCGGGGGTCGACACCGTGCTCAACGCGGTCGTCGGGTTCGCCGGCCTGCCGATCACGCTCGGCGCGCTGGGAAGCGGAAAGCGTCTCGCGCTCGCCAACAAGGAGTCGCTCATCGCCGGTGGCCCGGTCGTGCAGCGCGTGCGCACCACGCCCGGCGCCGAGCTCGTCCCCGTCGACTCCGAGCACTGCGCCGTCCACCAGTGCCTTCGCACCGGTCGGCCCGACGAGGTGCGACGGATCGTCCTCACCGCGAGCGGGGGACCGTTCCGTGGCCGCACCGCCGCCGACCTGCGGGACGTCACGATCGACGACGCCCTCGCCCATCCGACGTGGTCGATGGGTCCGAAGATCACGGTGGACTCGTCGACGCTCATGAACAAGGGCCTCGAGGTCATCGAGGCGCACGAGCTGTTCGGGGTCGACTACGACCGCATCGAGGTCGTCGTCCACCCGCAGTCGATCGTGCACTCGATGGTCGAGTTCACCGACGGCGCCACCGTCGCCCAGCTGTCGAACCCCGACATGCGGCTGTGCATCGGTTACGCCCTCGCCTGGCCCGACCGCATCGGCGCCCCGTTCGGGTCGATCGACTGGCGCCAGCTGCGCCGGCTCGACTTCGAGACGCCCGACACCGCAACCTTCCGGTGCCTCGCGCTGGCGTACCGCGCCGGCGAGGCCGGCGGAACCGCTCCCGCGTGCCTGAACGGCGCGAACGAGGTCGCGGTGGCGGCGTTCCTCGACGGGCTCATCCCGTGGTCGGCCATTGCCGATGTCATCGAAGAATCGCTCGACGGGCACGATGGAACACCGGCGGACAGCGTGGACGTTGTCCTCCACGTGGACCGCACGGCCCGGGACCGTGCCCGCCACGCCGTCGAACGGAGAGCAGCCGCCGCATGACGCAGACCACCGACCACTCGGCGCCGACGACCGGCCCGCCGCCGGCGCCGCCGACGGCCGACGAGCGGCGCCGTTCGCTGTTGCCGCTGGCGCTGACGGTCGCCGCGGTGTTGTGGATCGCGATCTCGGGCGCGCTGCCGACCGTGCTGGTCGTCGTCGCCCTGCTCGTGATGATCATGCTGCACGAGTTCGGCCACTTCATGACCGCGAAGTGGGCGGACATGAAGGTCACGGAGTACTTCCTCGGCTTCGGCCCGCGCCTGTGGTCGTTCCGCCGCGGCGAGACCGAGTACGGCATCAAGGCCATCCCCGCGGGTGGCTACGTGAAGATCATCGGGATGAACAACCTCGAGCAGGTCGACCCTGCCGACGAGCCGCGGACGTACCGGCAGAAGCCGTACTGGCGCCGCATGTCGGTGGCGTTCGCCGGCTCGGCGATGCACTTCCTCATCGCGCTCGTCCTGCTGTGGTCGCTCAACGCGTTCGTCGGTCTCGTGGACTACGACGCGCCGACGCTCAACGTCGGCAGCCTCACGAAGCTCGAGACGGGCGAGGCACCGGCGGTGCAGGCCGGCCTGAAGGTCGGTGACCGCGTCGTCTCGCTCGACGGCCACCGCGTGAAGGACTTCGACGAGCTGCGCGACTACGTCAGCAACCGGCCCGGCGAGCCGATCGACTTCGTCGTCGAGCGCGACGGAAGGACCTTCGAGCGGACGATCACCCCACTCGACCTGTCGAAGGTGCGCGTGCAGGGCGAGCGCCGTCCGGTCGCCGACGAGCCGTACGGCTTCATCGGCGTCGGCACCGCGTTCGAGATCGACAAGTCCAACCCGCTCGTCGCCGTCGGCCGCGCCGGCTCGGACCTGTGGAACTACAGCATCACGTCGGTGAAGGCGCTCGGGTCGTTCTTCACGCCGTCGAACCTCAACGACTACAGCCGCGAGCTCACCGGTCGCGCCGCGCCGCCGAGCGCGTCGTCCACCGACAACGGTGAGAACGGCAACCGGTTCCTGTCGCCGGTCGGGTTCGTGCGCGTCGCGTCGCAGGCCGCCGACACCGGCATCCGCCAGGTCCTGCTCCTGCTCGTGCTGATCAACGTGTTCGTCGGCATCTTCAACCTCGTGCCGCTGCCACCGCTCGACGGCGGGCACGTCGCCATCGGCACGTACGAGAAGATCCGCTCCATGATCAGCGGCCGCCGCTACCAGGCCGACGTGTCGAAGCTGATGCCGATCGCCGTGGCGGTGGTGATGGTGTTCATCGTCATCGGGGTGTCGTCGCTGTGGCTCGACATCTTCAAACCGCTGTCGAACCCGTTCCAGTAGATGCTCGGTCCGAACCAGACCGCCGCGCCGCGTCGCAAGACCCGCCAGATCGTGTTGCGCCACCCGCGCAACCCGGTCGCCATCGGCGGCGACGCGCCCGTGTCCGTGCAGTCGATGACGACGACGAAGACCGCGGACCACGAGGCGACGCTGCAGCAGATCTACGCGCTCGCGGCTGCGGGCTGCGACGTCGTGCGCTGCACGTGCAACGAGGCCGAGGCCGCCGAGGGGCTGGCGCGGCTCATCCCCCGGTCACCGGTCCCGATCGTCGCCGACATCCACCACCAGTACCGGATGGCGCTCGCCGCGCTCGAGGCCGGCGTGCACGGGCTGCGCCTCAACCCCGGCAACATCCGCAAGCCCGAGCACATCAAGACGGTCGCCCAGGAGTGCAAGGACCGCGGCGTGCCGATCCGCATCGGCGTCAACGCCGGGTCGCTCGACCCGCGGCTGTACGAGAAGTACGGCGGGGCCACGCCCGAGGCGATGGTCGAGTCGGCGCAGCTCGAGCTCGCCTACTTCGCCGAGGTGGGCTTCGACGACGTGAAGATCTCGGTGAAGGCGTCGTACGTGCCGCTGATGATCGAGGCCTACCGCGCGCTCGCCGACGTGACCGACCACCCGCTTCACCTCGGTGTCACCGAGGCGGGCCCGCCGCCCGCCGGGCTCATCAAGGGGACCGCCGGCATCGGCGCGCTCCTCGCCGAGGGGATCGGCGACACGATCCGCTTCTCGCTCACCGCCGACCCCGTCGAGGAGGCGAAGGCGGGCCGGGCGCTGCTCGAGTCGATGGGCCTGCGCGAGCGCAAGAACGTCGACCTCATCGCCTGCCCGTCGTGCGGGCGCGCGGAGATCGACGTCATCGGGGTCGCCAACGACGCGATGGCGGCGTTCGGCGACAAGCAGATCCCGCTCCAGGTCGCGGTGATGGGCTGCGTCGTGAACGGACCCGGTGAGGCGCGCGACGCCGACCTCGGCATCGCCGCCGGGCGCCACCGCGGGCACCTCTTCGTCAAGGGCAAGGTCGTGAAGGTCGTGCCGGAGGACGAGATGGTCGACGCGCTCGTCGAGTGGGCCGAGCTCATCATGAGCGACGGGGTCGACGCCGCTCTGGCGAAGGCCGACGACGGCGCCGCCGCGGAGGCCGAGGCCGACCGCGCCGCGCTGCTGACCGACAAGGGCACCGATGCCAACGCGTCCGAGGTGAAGGTCGATCTCATCCGCAAGCGGTATGAGTGACGGGCCGCGACGCGCCCTCGTCGTCAGCGCCCACCCCGACGACATCGAGTTCGGCTGCGCCGGCACGGTCGCGCAGTGGGTCGACGACGCGTGGGACGTCCGCTACGTCATCGTCACGTCCGGCCAGAAGGGCGTCCAGGACGTCCACGCCGACCCGGACGCGTTCGGCGCCGTGCGCGAGGCGGAGTCGATCGAGGCGGCGCGGCGTGTCGGCGTCACCGACGTCACGTTCCTCCGGTGGATGGACAGCGAGCTGCTGTGGTCGGACGGCCGTGAGCTGCGCCGCCAGCTGTCACGCGAGTTCCGCCGCCACCGACCGCACCGGCTCGTGACGATGGACTCGGCGATGGAGCCGGGCCCGCACTTCGTCAACCACCCCGACCACCGCACCGTCGGCGTCGCCGCGCTCGACATCACGCTGACCGGCGGTACCACCGCGGCGATCTTCCCCGAGCTGCTGCTCGACGAGGGCCTGGCGCCGTGGCGCGAGCTCGAGGAGACGTGGATCTTCGGGCCCGGCGGCGGGCCGGTCGGCGTCGACATCTCGACGACCGTCGACCGCAAGCTGCACGCCCTCGCCGCCCACGCCAGCCAACTGGGCGAGTGGGACGTCGACGCGTTCATGCGGGTGCGTCTCGCCGAGCGCGGCCGCCCGTTCGGGTTCGCGTACGCCGAGTCGTTCCGCGTCGTCGACTACCGCCGTCGCGCCGAGCGCTGACGCTCGCCCGACAGCCCGCCCGACAGCGTCGGCTTTCGGTGACTTCGGCACGCCAGAGCGGGCCGAAGTCACCGAAAGCAGCGAACGGCTGACTGCGCGGCGGGCGTCGTGGCCCGTCCCCGCGCTCGCGATCTGAGGCCCCGACCGCTATACTCGCAGGGCTTCACTGTTCGAACTCCGGGTGGTGGCAGGGCGTGGGCTTTGGCCCACGCTTTTCATTGCTGGCGACACGACGACGAGGAGGAGGTGCCGACGCCATGGACGTAGCCGAGCGCGTGCGCGACCTCGTCGAGGCGCCGCTCGTCGACGCCGGCGTCGAGCTGGTCGACGTCGAGCTCAAGGGCCACACCCTGTGCGTGTTCGTCGACCGCCCCGAGGGCGGCATCGATCTCGACGCCCTCACCGACGCCACCCAGCTCGTGTCGCGCGTGCTCGACGAGCACGACCCGGTCCCGGGGCGCTACACGCTCGAGGTGTCGAGCCCCGGTGTCGAGCGGCCGCTGCGGACGCCGGCGCACTTCCACCGGTTCGTCGGCACGACGGTCTCGGTGCGCACGCACGGCACGGTCGAGGGCGAGCGGCGGGTCGAGGGTGAACTGCTGTCGGCCGACGACGAGGGCATCAACGTCGGCGGGCGCGCACTGTCGTACGGCGACATCGAGCGCGCCCGCACCGTGTTCACGTGGGGACCGGCGCCCAAGCCGGGGAGCCCCCAGAGCAAGCAGAAGAAGAAGGCAGCGTCGCGATGAACTTCGAGCTGATGGAGGCGCTCCAGGTCATCGAGCGCGAGAAGGGCGTCTCCATGGAGACCCTCCTCGACGCCCTGGCCAACGCGCTCGTCTCCGCGTACAAGCGGCTTCCCAACGCCGCCGAGGAAGCGGTCGTCACGATCGACCCCGACACGGGCGAGATGCACGTCTACGCGCAGGAGCTCGACGAGGACGGCAACGTCGTTCGCGAGTGGGAGGACACCCCCGACGACTTCGGGCGCATCGCCGCGCAAACGGCGAAGCAGGTCATCCTGCAGCGCATCCGAGAGGCCGAGCGGGAGAAGAAGTACGAGGAGTACGCCGGCCGCGAGGGCGACATCGTCACCGGCATCATCCAGCAGGGCGACCAGCGCTACACGCTGCTCGACCTCGGGAAGGTCGAGGCGCTGCTGCCGCAGGCCGAGCAGGTGCCCTACGAGCGCTACGACGCCGGCGCCCGCGTGAAGGCCTACATCGTCGAGGTGCGCAAGACGGCGAAGGGCCCGCAGATCATCGTCAGCCGCACGCACCCCGGGCTGATCAAGCGCCTGTTCGAGCTCGAGGTGCCCGAGATCGCCGACGGCATCGTCGAGCTGAAGGCCGTCGCGCGCGAGCCGGGGCACCGCACCAAGATCGCCGTCTGGTCGAACGACAACAACGTCGACCCCGTCGGTGCGTGCGTCGGCGCGCGTGGTGCGCGGGTGCGGATGGTCGTCAACGAGCTGCGGGGCGAGAAGGTCGACATCGTCCCGTTCTCCGAGGACTCCGTCGACTTCATCGCGAAGGCGCTCTCGCCGGCGAAGGTCAAGGAGGTCCGCATCGACGAGGACACGGGCGTCGCCGAGGTCATCGTCCCCGACTACCAGCTGTCGCTGGCGATCGGGAAGGAGGGCCAGAACGCCCGGCTCGCCGCTCGCCTCACCGGCTGGCGCATCGACATCAAGAGCGAGACGCAGCTCGCCGAGGAGGAAGCCGGCTACGCCGAGGGCGAGTGGGTCACCGACCCCGAGACGGGTGAGCTGGTGTGGCAGCCGGCCGAGGGCGGCGAGGCGATCTCGGCCGAGCAGTGGGCCGAGGAGCAGTCGGCGCTGGCCGAGGCGGCGGCGTCGGGCGACGCGCCCGGGCCCGAGGCGCCGGCGGCGGCGGTCGCAACCGAGGAACAACCGCAGCAGGAGGAGGCAGCTCCATAGGGGAGGTGCCGGTCCGCACCTGCGTCGGCTGCCGCGCGAAGCGGCCGCAGCCGGAGCTCGTGCGGGTGGCGCGGACGCCCGACGGTACGTTGACCGTCGGACGGACGCTCCCCGGTCGAGGTGCGTGGCTGTGCGCCGCGACGGCGTCCGAGTGCGCCGGGCAGGCAGCACGCCGGCGGGCGTTCGGCCGGGCGTTGCGGGCGGACGTCACGCCCGAGGCAGTGGAGTCGCTTCGAACGTTGCTCGCCAACCGCGCGAGCATGGAAGGCCGTTGATGTAGCGAAAAGGGAACTGAGGCAGGCAGTTGGCAGCAGCGAAGATCCGGGTCTACGAGCTGGCGCGAGAGCTCGGGCTGACGAACAAGGAGATGCTCGATCTCGCCGAGTCGCTCGGGATCGGGGTGAAGAGCCACTCGTCGAGCATCGAGGAGGCGCAGGCCGACCGCGCCCGCCGCAAGGCCGACCAGCTCGGGATCCGTCGCGACCAGCAGCCCGAGGAAGAGGCACCGCCGGCCAAGACGAAGAAGTCGGCGAAGAAGGCCGCTGCCGCCCCGGCCAAGGACGACGGTGCTCCCGCCGAGCAGCCCGCCGCGGCTGCGGCTGCCGCGGCACCGCCCGAGGCGCCGCCCGCCCGCCCCGCCCGCGATCCCCGCCTCGTCACCAGCCGCCCGGCGAGCGAGCAGCCCACCCCGCGCGCCGACGGGACGATGACGACCCCTCGCCCGGCCCCGGCCGACCGGCCCGCGGCGCCGACGGAGCGTCCGGCGGCAGCCGCCGCTCCGGCGTCCCCGCCCAGCGCGCCGCCGGCTCGCCCCGGCCCCGCACCGGGTGAGCGCCCGGCCGCCGCGGCCGCGTCGACGCCGGCGCCCCCCGCACCGCCCGCCTCGCAGCCTGGCGCCGGCGCACCCGGCGTCGCCCCCGCCGGTGGCGCGCCCGGGGTCGC
>DASSOZ010000142.1:0-7146 GCA_035700105.1 Acidimicrobiales bacterium | reverse complement strand
GACGGTCACGGCGCGAGGATTCCGGCAGAGGTGGGGGCGATGGACCGAGTCGTGGTGCTGACGGTCGACGAGGTGTCCGTGCTCATCGGACTGCTCGATGCGCGGTGGTCGGGGAACCGGCCGCCGGACCCGAGCCTGTCGAACATCGCCACGCGGTACGAGCAGCTGCTGTGGTCGCGCGCCGTCGACGTGTCCGACTCGACCGCCGACCCCACGACGCTGGCCGCTCGCGCCGCCGCTGCGCGCGCCGAGTCGACCCGGCTGCGCGACCACCTCGACGTCGCCATGGCCGAGGGCCGAGTGCTCCGTCGCCGCCGCGAGGAGCTCGTCGCCGCGGTCCGCGCCGCGGCCGACCTGCTCGGGAGCGACGGGCCGCTCGATGCCAGGGCGGCGAACGACCCCGACCTCTCCGACGTCCGGGCGCTGCTGTCGACGGTGGTCGCCGCGTAACGTCCGCCGGCATGTACGAGTTCGTGGACCTCGACCGCCGCGCCGACGGTGTCGCCGTCGTCCGTCTCAAGCGGCCGCCGGCGAACGCGCTGTCGACGGCGGTGCTCAAGGAGCTCGCCGAGACCGCGGCCGAGCTGACTCGCGATCCGGCGGGCGCCGTCGTCGTCACCGGGTCCGACAAGCTGTTCGCCGCCGGCGCCGACATCAACGAGTTCGGCGGCGAGGCCGAGGCGCGGGTCGTCGGCGCCCACTTCCGCGAGGCGCTCGACCTCGTCGCCGCCATCCCACGGGCGACGATCGCCGCGATCAACGGCTACGCGCTCGGCGGTGGGTGCGAGCTCGCGCTGGCGTGCGACTTCCGTGTCGCGTCCCCGAGCGCCAAGCTCGGACAGCCCGAGATCCGGCTCGGGATCATCCCGGGCGGCGGGGGGACCCAGCGGCTGTCGCGACTCGTGGGCGCGTCGCGTGCCAAGGACCTGATCCTCTCCGGGCGGCAGGTCGGTGCCGACGAGGCGCTGCGGATCGGGCTCGTCGACCGCGTCGCCGACGTGGCGCTCGACGAGGCGCTCGCGTGGGCCGCGGAGCTGGCATCGGGCGCGACGCTGGCGCAGTCGCTCGCGAAGCGGGCGATCGACGCCGGTCTCGACGGTCCCCTCGCCGACGGACTCGACCTCGAGCAGCAGCTCTTCACCGACGTCTTCCGCTCCGAGGACAGCCAGATCGGCGTGAAGGCGTTCCTCGCCAAGGAACCGCCGGAGTTCACCGGCCGCTGAATCGCTTCTGCCAGCACCAGAAGTACCGATTCGGGTGCGCTGCTGCTGGCAGAACGGGCGGGGTCAGCCGACCGGCGGGCAGCCGAGATCGGCGAACGTGACGAGGTCCGGGTTCCCGGGCACGACACGGACGGCGAAGCCGTAGCGGCCCGCCCGCTCGGTCGAGAACGTCCCCTCGAAGCGGTACGTCGACGGGCGCTCGCCGACACCGACGAACGACATCGTCGACGTCGACGGCGCCTGCAGCTCGTCGCCCGCGCCGACCGGCCCGTGGACGAGCTCGACCGCGACGTCGTCGGGCTGGAGCGACCCCAGCGCGACCATGGCGACGACCGACCGTGACGAACCGAGGTCGGCGATCCCGTCCTCGCTGTCGACCGAGACGACCGACACGCCCGGCCACGCCGCGCCGACGCGCAGCTTCCACGCCGCCAGCGCCTTCGCCCGTGCCGACCCGTCCGCGGTCAGCCGATCGGCCCCCGCCGCGGTCGGCTCGTACAGCCGCTCGACGTAGTCGCGCAGCATGCGCGACGCGGTCACCTTCGGCCCGAGCGACACCATCGCGTGACGCACACGGCGCACCCAGCGACGCGGCACGCCGGCCTCGTCGCGTTCGTAGTACATCGGGATCACCTGGCGCTCGAGGAGGTCGAACAGGGCCGACGCCTCGATCTCGTCGCGGCGGGCCATGTCGGTGACCGACTCCGCCGACGGGATCGCCCACCCGTTCTCGCCGTCGAACCACTCGTCCCACCACCCGTCGAGCACCGACAGGTTGAGGCTGCCGTTCATCGCCGCCTTCATCCCGCTCGTGCCGCACGCCTCCTGCGGCCGGCGGGGGTTGTTCAGCCACACGTCGCAGCCCTGGTACAGCGCGCGGGCCACGGCGATGTCGTAGTCCTCCACGAACACCAGCCGGGCGCGCACGTCGGGCTGCTGCGCGAACCGCACGAGCTCCTGGATCATCTGCTTGCCGATCTCGTCGGCGGGATGTGCCTTGCCGGCGTAGACGATCTGCACCGGACGTTCGGTGTCGTGCAGCAGCGCCCGCAGGCGGTCGGGTTGCGACAACAGCAGCGTCGCCCGCTTGTACGACGCGAAGCGACGGGCGAACCCGATGGTGAGGACGCGGGGGTCGAGGACGTCGTCGATCCAGCCGGTGTCCGCGAGCGACGCCCCGCGGTTGCGCTCCTGCTGCGTGAGGCGCCGGCGCACGTACGTCACGAGGGCCTGGCGGTTCTCCGACAGCACGCGCCACAGCTCGTCCTCGCGCGCCTCCTCGAGCCGCGCCCAGCGCGCCTCGTCGGCCTCGTGCCACTCGGGCAGCACGTAGCGGTCGAGCAGGTCGGTCATCTCCGACGACACCCACGTGCGGGCGTGCACGCCGTTGGTGACGGCGCCGATCGGGACCTCCTCGTACGCGACGCCGGGCCACAGCGGGGCGAACATCAGGCGGGACACGCCGCCGTGCAGCTGCGACACGCCGTTGGAGCGCGCCGCCAGCCGCAGGCCCATGACCGCCATGTTGAACGGGTGGTCGGTCGGCTCGGCCGGCTCGTGCCCGAGTTCCATCAGGCGGTCGAAGCCGATACCGACCTCGTCGCACCACGACGTGAAGTACTTCTCCATCAGCTCCCGCGGGAAGCGGTCGATGCCGGCGGGCACCGGCGTGTGCGTCGTGAACACCGTGCCCGAGCGGACCGACTCGACGGCCTCGTCGAACGACAGGCCGCCGTCGACGACGAGGCGACGGATGCGCTCGAGACCGAGGAAGCCGGCGTGACCCTCGTTGGTGTGGAACACCTGCGTCTCGGCACCGCACGCGTCGAGGGCGCGCACCCCGCCGACGCCCAGCAGGATCTCCTGCTGCAGCCGGTGCTCGGTGTCGCCGCCGTACAACCGGTCCGTGACACCGCGCGCCGCGTCGGTGTTGTCGTCGACATCGGTGTCGAGCAGCAGCAGCGGGATGCGCCCCACGTGCGCCCGCCACACCTGCGCCTGCACCGGCGAGCCTGCCAGGTCGACCGTGATGCGAACGTCGTCGACGAGCTCGACGGCCATCGCGTACGGGTCGAGCTCGACGTACCGCTCGTGCTGCCAGCCCTCGCTGTCGAGCTCCTGGCGGAAGTAGCCGTAGCTGTAGAAGAGGCCGACACCGACGAGGGGGATGCCGAGCGCCGACGACGCCTTGAGATGATCGCCGGCGAGGACACCGAGACCGCCGGAGTACTGCGGGAGGGCCTCGGCGATGCCGAACTCCGGAGAGAAGTAGGCGACGGCGCGCAGCGGCGAGTCTGCTCGCGTCTGGAACCAGCGCGACGTGTCGAGGTAGCGCGACAGCTCGGCGTGGAGCGAGTCCACCATCCCCATGAACGCCGCGTCCTTGGTCAGCGCCTGCAGGCGCTCGAGCGGCACCATGCCGAGGATGCGCACGGGGTCGTGGCCCGTCTGCTCCCAGAGTTCGGGCGCGACCCAGCGGAACAGGTCGCGGGTGCGCTCGTCCCACGACCAGCGCAGGTTCATGGCGAGGTCGTGGAGCGGCTTCAGCTCCGGCGGCAGGACGGGACGGACCGTGAAGCTCCGCAGCGCACGCATCCGGATCACGGTACCCCTGACCAGTTCGGGCGGTTCCCCACCTCGAAGAAGTGGTACGCGTAGACGCAATGCTCGGGCGCATCGTCATCGAGAACGTCCGGCCGCGGACGCTCACCGGTCGTCATCCGGCGAAGGCGACCGCCGGCATGCCGTTGCGGATCACCGCCGACATCTTCCGCGACGGGCACGACCACCTCGGCGCCCGCGTGCGCTGGCGGCGCGCCGGTGACAAGCAGTGGACGGACGTGGCCATGACGTCGGAACCCAACGACGTGTGGGCCGCCGAGATCGTCCCGGCCCACGTCGGCCCGCACCAGTTCGCCGTCGAGGCGTGGACCGACCGGCTCGACACGTGGCGCCACGACGTCCAGGCGAAGGCCGCCGCCGGCCAGCAGATCGAGCTCGAGCTCGAGGAGGGCGCCCGCATCGTCGACGACGCCGCGACGCGCGTCCCGAAGAACGAGCGCGCCGCCGCCGCCGCCATCGCCACCGCGATCCGCAACGGCGACTTCCACGCCGCCGACCGGTTCGACGCACCGCCGGAGCCCGTCGACCTCACCAAGACCGCGACGTACGACCTGTGGGTCGACCGCACTCGGGCGCAGGTCGGCGCGTGGTACGAGCTCTTCCCCCGCAGCGAGGGCGGGTTCAAGGGTGCGACGGACCGCCTCGACGACATCGTCCGCATGGGTTTCGACGTCGTCTACTTCCCGCCGATCCACCCGATCGGCACGACGTTCCGCAAGGGGCGCAACAACACGCTCGGCGCGCTGCCCGACGACCCCGGCAGCCCGTGGGCGATCGGCGGCGAGGACGGCGGTCACCTCGACGTCGAGCCGACCCTCGGCACCATCGAGGACTTCGACCGGCTCGTTCGGCGCGCCCACGAGCTCGGCGTCGAGGTCGCCCTCGACTACGCGCTCCAGTGCAGCCCCGATCATCCGTGGGTGACCGAGCACCCGGAGTGGTTCCACCATCGTCCCGACGGGACGATCAAGTACGCGGAGAACCCGCCCAAGAAGTACCAGGACATCTACCCGATCAACTTCTGGCCCGCCGACGACGGTGACCGCCAGGCGCTGTGGGACGCGTGCGAGGAGATCCTCCGGTACTGGATCGGGCACGGCGTGAAGATCTTCCGCGTCGACAACCCGCACACGAAGCCGTTCGCGTTCTGGGAATGGGTGATCGACCGCATCCACGCCGACCACCCCGACGTCCTCTTCCTCGCCGAGGCGTTCACCCGCCCGAAGGTGATGGCCAAGCTCGCCGAGATCGGCTTCACGCAGAGCTACACGTACTTCACGTGGCGCACCGGGCGCGACGAGCTGCGCGAGTACGTCGAGGAACTCGCCCACGGCCCGCTCGCCGACTACATGCGGCCGAACTTCTGGCCGAACACGCCGGACATCCTGAGCGGTCCGCTGCGCAACGGTCCACCGTCCGCGTTCGCGCTGCGGCTCGTGCTCGCCGCGACGCTCACCCCGAACTACGGCATCTACAGCGGCTACGAGCGGGGTGAGAACCAGCCGGCGTCGGACACGAACGAGGAGTACCTGTTCTCGGAGAAGTACGAGATCAAGCACCGCGACTGGGACGAGGATCCGGGTGTGCTCACGCCGCTGATCACGCGGGTCAACGCCATCCGCCGCCGCCACCGCTGCTTCGACGAGCTGTCCAACATCCGGTTCCACCACACCAACAACGCCGACCTGCTGGCGTACTCGAAGCACACGCCCGACTTCCGCGACGTCGTGCTCACGATCGTCAACCTCGACGCGGTGTACCCGCAGGAGGACACCATCTGGGTCGACCTCGGGGCGCTCCAGATCCCGTGGGACCACCCGTTCGAGGCCCACGACGAGCTGAGCGGCGTGACGTACACGTGGCGCGGCGGCGACCAGTACGTCCGCCTCGACCCAGCGCAGCAGCCGGCGCACGTCCTGCACCTGCGACCGCTCCGATCGGCGTAGGGATGGCGCAGCCGCCGAGCGACGATCCCCGCTGGTACCAGCGGGCGGTGTTCTACGAGGTGCTCGTTCGCGGGTTCTACGACTCGAACCACGACGGGACCGGCGACCTGCGGGGCATCACCGAGAAGCTCGACTACCTCGAGTGGCTCGGTGTCGACTGCCTCTGGCTGCTGCCGTTCTACCAGTCACCTCTTCGTGACGGCGGCTACGACATCAGCGACTTCTTCACGATCCTGCCCGAGTACGGCGACCTCGCCGACGCCGTCGAGCTGGTCGAGGAAGCCCACCGGCGCGGCATCCGCATCATCGCCGACCTCGTGATGAACCACACCAGCGACCAGCACCCGTGGTTCCAGGCGAGCCGCCAGGACCGGACCAACCCCAACGCCGACTGGTACGTGTGGGACGACGACGACCAGCGGTGGTCAGAGGCCCGCATCATCTTCGTCGACACCGAGAAGTCCAACTGGACGTGGGACCCGGTCCGCCAGCAGTACTACTGGCACCGCTTCTTCGCCCACCAGCCCGACCTCAACTACGACAACCCCGAGGTCCAGCAGGCGATGCTCGACGTCGTCCGCTTCTGGCTCGACATCGGCCTCGACGGGTTCCGGCTCGACGCCGTCCCGTACCTGTTCGAGCGCGACGGCACGAACGGCGAGAACCTCCCGGAGACGCACGAGTACCTCCGGCGGTTGCGCAAGGAGGTCGACGCGCAGTTCCCCGACAAGGTGTTGCTGGCCGAGGCCAACCAGTGGCCCGCCGACGTCGTCGACTACTTCGGTGACGGCGACGAGTGCCACATGTGTTTCCACTTCCCGCTGATGCCGCGGATGTTCATGTCCGTGCGGCGCGAGCAGCGCTATCCGATCACGGAGATCCTGGCGCAGACGCCGGACATCCCCGACGGGGCGCAGTGGGGCATCTTCCTGCGCAACCACGACGAGCTGACGCTCGAGATGGTGACCGACGACGAGCGGGACTACATGTACGCCGAGTACGCGAAGGACCCGCGGATGAAGGTGAACATCGGCATCCGCCGCCGCCTGGCGCCGCTCGTCGACAACGACACGCAGGTCGCGAAGCTCCTGCACGCGCTGCTGTTCTCGATGCCCGGCAGCCCGGTCCTCTACTACGGCGACGAGATCGGGATGGGCGACAACATCTACCTCGGCGACCGCGACGGCGTGCGCACGCCGATGCAGTGGACGCCTGATCGCAACGCCGGGTTCTCGCGCGCCGACTTCGCCCAGCTGTACCTGCCGCTGCTGATGGACCCGGTGTACGGCTACCAGGCGGTGAACGTGGAAGCCGAGATGCGCAACCAGAGCTCGTTCCTGCACTGGATGCGACGG
>DASSOZ010000141.1:0-13617 GCA_035700105.1 Acidimicrobiales bacterium | reverse complement strand
CGCAGCTCGGCGGCCGTCGTGCCGACGGCACCGGCGAGCATCGATCCGCTGCGGCTGCCGCCGGTACCGGCGCCGAACGGCGTGACGGCGGTGTCGCCCTGGATCGTGTTGACGTCGGAGATGTCGACGCCCAGCGCGTCGGCGGCGAGCTGGACGGCCGCGGTCTCGAGGCTGTTCCCGGTCGAGCCCCCGGCGACGTAGACGTTCACCTTGCCCGTCGGCTCGACGCGGATCGTCGCGCCCTCGGTCGAGAAGAAGCCCATGGCGCTCGTCGTCGGTTCGCAGTACGTGCTCGTGCCGACGCCGAGGTAGCGACCGGCGGCGCGGGCATCGGCCTGCTCGCGGCGGAACGCGTCGTAATCGAGGATGGCGATCGCGTGCTCGAACGTCTCCAGCGGCGTCATGTCGCTGTACGGCATGCCGTTGGGGTTCGACAGCGGCAGCTCGTCGCGTCGCAACAGGTTGCGGCGCCGCAGCTCGATCGGGTCGAGGCCGATGCGTCGGGCGGCGATGTCGAGCAGCACCTCGCGGGCGACCGACTCGAACTGCCACTGGCCGCGATACGCGGTGCGGCCCGAGGTGTTCGAGAACACCGACGTCGTGCGGAAGCCGGCTCGAGCGACGCGGTACGGACCCGGGAACAACATGCCGACCGCCATCGCCGTCCCGACCGGCCACGGCGTCGGGTAGGCGCCGACGTCCTGCACGTGGTCGATGTACGCGACCGTGATGGCGCCGTCGGCGTCGAACGCGAACCGGCAGTCGCCGTGCTCGTGGCGCGACATCCCGGCGGCGAGCAGGTTCTCGCGGCGGTCCTCGATCCACTTCAACGCCGCCGGCAGCTTCATTGCCGCCAGCGCGATGCACATCTCCTCGCGCTGCGGCACGACCTTCTGACCGAAGCCGCCGCCGGTGTCGCGCATCACGACGCGCACGCGGTGCTCGCCGAGGTCGAGCAACCGGCTCATGAACGCTCGCACCTCGTGCGGCGACTGCGTGCCGGCCCACACGGTCAGCTCCTCACCGGACCACTCGACGACGATGCCGCGCGTCTCCATCGGCACCGCGGTGTAGGCCTGCTGGAAGATCGTCGCCGTGACGGTGTGCGCGGCGCCGTCGAGTGCGGCGGCGAGATCGTCGCCGAGCTCGGCGCCGAGCGCGCCGGCGACGTTGCCCGCGTACGCGGCGTGGACGAGCTCGTCGGCGCCGTGCGCGGTGAGGTAGTCGGCGAGCGGCGGCAGCGGGTCGTAGTCGACGTCGACGAGGTCGACCGCGTCCTCGGCGACGTAACGGTCCGTGGCGACGACGAGCGCGACGGGGTCACCGACGAAGCGCACCTCGGCCTCGGCGAGCGGGGGGCGGGGCGTGTCCGGGATGTCCCTGCCCATCAGCGAGAACCACGCCTCGTGGACGCCGGGGTTGAGGTCGGCGGCGACGAACACCGCGTGCACACCCGGAAGCGCCCGGGCCGCCTCGACGTCGATCCCGTTGATCCGGGCGCGGGCAAACGGGCTGCGGACGAAGCAGGCGTGCAGCATCCCGGGACGGACGACGTCGTCGACGAACGTGCCCCGGCCCGTCAGGAGGCGGGGGTCCTCGACGCGTCGAACACGCGCCCCCGTGTATCGCGCCGCGGAGCTCTCCACGCGCACACCTTGCCACGCCGTTCGGCGCCATGCTAAGCAACTGCTCAACACGGTGCGGCCGTACAGCGCACGGCGCGGCGGCGCCGGACGTCTGGGGGGAACACGGTGATTGCGATGGGCCAACGGCGGCGAACCCTCCCGGCGCTCGTCGCGTCCTGCGTGCTGCTCGTGACGAGCGGCTGCGGTGCCCGCTGGAGCGACGCGCAGCGCGACGCCGTCGCCGGCCGGACGAACGGCCGGACCGCAGCCGCCGTGCAGCCCGGTGACGGGACCCCGAGCGCGGCGACCGACGTCGCCAACGACGGCACGGGCACCGGCGACGCCGCCGCCGGCGCGGCGGGCGACACCGCCGGTACACCGGGCGCCGCGACCGCAGGGCCGGCCGGCGGGACGGCAGCACCCGGCGCCGACACCGGTCGCGCCGGCACGGCCGCCGCCGGCGCAAAGCCGTGCGCGGCGCCGTCGAAGGAAGTCGGCGTGACCGACAAGGAGATCACGCTCGGGAGCATCTCGACGCTGTCCGGCGCAGTCCCCGGCCTGGGCGCCAGCTCGCTCGCCGCCGCCCGCGCCTACGTCGCGTACCGCAACTCGACCGGGGGAGTGTGCGGCCGCAAGCTCGTGCTCAAGACCGCCGACGACGGCATGGACAACGGGCGCTACCGCGCGCTCGCCAACGACATGTCGTCGCAGGTGGTCGGCCTGATCGGTGGCGTCGGCGGTGGCGACGCCGGCGGTGCCGACGTGGTCGAGGCGAAGAAGCTGCCCGTCGTGAACACGCCGATCTCCGAGGTGTTCCAGGACGTGTCGACGGTGTTCGACATCAACCCGCCGTTCGCGGATGTCCACCAGCCGATCGCGAAGTACAAGTACCTGTACGACCAGGGCGTGCGGAAGGCGGCGCTCGTCTACATCGCCGCCGACCAGACGCGCTCGGAGGTACGCGACAAGCAGAAGCCGCAGATGGTCGCGTCGGGCATCCAGATCGTGCGCGAGCAGGAGCTGCCGCTCAGCACGCTGAGCTTCGACTCGGCCGCGCGCGGCGTCGCCAACAGCGGCGCCGACTACCTGCTGTTCGTGTCGGACCCGAGCCAGAGCGCGTCGATGGCGAAGTCGATGCGCGACACCGGCTACAAGCTGAAGTCCGAGGAGTACCTCACCGCGTACGGGTCGAAGTTCATCGACCTCGCCGGGGCCGCCGCCGACGGCACCACGAGCTGGACGCGAACGCTCCCGAACGAGGAACCGAACACGACGCCCGAGCAGACGGCGTTCCTCACGTGGATGAAACGGACGGCACCGAACGAGGTCGCCGACACCTTCGCGGCGGACTCGTGGTCGGCGTCGAAGGCGATGGTGGATGCGCTCGAGGCACTGCCCGGTGCGATCAGTCGCGCCGCGCTCGTGACCCAGCTGCGCTCGGTGCAGAGCTACGACGCCGGCGGGCTGCTCGGCCCCATCAAGCTCGGGCCCAAGCTCAACAACGGGTGCTTCATCGCGATGAAGGTCGTCGGCGGGAAGTGGCAGCGCCTCGCGCCGGCGCGCGGGTTCCTGTGCTGACGAGGGAGGCACCGCCGACGGCGGCGGCCGCCGAGGTTGCACCGCTCGCGCTGCACGACGTGCGGGCCGGCTACGGCCGCATCGAGGTGCTGCACGGCGTCGACGTCGCCGTCCGCCGTGGGTCGGTCACCGCGCTGCTCGGACCGAACGGCGCGGGGAAGTCGACGACGCTCGGCGTCATGAGCGGGCTCCTGCGCCCGACGAGCGGGTGCCGCCACGTCGAAGGCCGCCACCTCAACCACGCCGAGCCCGACGACCTCGCCCGCATCGGCGTGTGCCACATCCGCGAGGGCCGCTCGGTGTTCCCCAACCTGAGCGTCGACGACAACCTCACCGTCGCCGCGTCGGCCGGCGTCTCGCGCGAGCAGGTGGCGGACGTCGCCTACCGGCTGTTCCCGCGGCTGTACGAGCGCCGCCGGCAGCTGGCCGGGACGCTCTCCGGTGGCGAGCGTCAGATGCTCGCGCTGGCGCGCGGTCTGGGCACCGACCCGAGCGTGCTGCTCGTCGACGAGCTGTCGATGGGACTCGCCCCGCTCATCGTCGACCAGCTCTACGAGGCCATCGCCGGCATCGCCGACGACGGCGTGTCGGTCCTCGTCGTCGAGCAGTTCGCCACGATCGGGCTGAAGTGGGCGTCGGATGTGTACGTCATGGCGCACGGCGTCGTCATGTACTCGGGCGCGAGCGCCGACGCCCTCGGCGCCGTCCACGACGCGTACCTGGGCAGCGACAGCGGAGCGGGCGCGTGACCGCGTCGTTCTCGCCGGTCATCGCCGTTTTGACAGCAGCAGCGATACCGAAACGGGTGCGCTGCTGCTGTCAGAACGAGCGGGAGGCGGTGCGCCCGTGACGGAGCTCCTCCAGTTCACCTTGTTCGGGCTCATGCTCGGCTGCATCTACGCCATCGCCGCGATGGGCCTCGTGCTGACCTACACCGTCACCGGGGTCTTCAACTTCGCCCACGGCGCCGTCGGGATGCTCGCCGCCTTCGTGTACTTCGAGCTGCGCGTGCGCCACGGCGTACCGACACCGATCGCGCTGCTTGTCGCCGTCGTGGTGCTCGCCCCGGCGATGGGCCTCGCCGTCGAACGGCTGCTGCGTCGTTTCCAGGGCACCGGCTACGCGACCTCGCTCGTCGTCACCGTCGCGCTGACCGTTGCGCTGCTGGGTCTCGCGCAGAAGCTGTTCGACCCCGGCGAGGCCCGCAACGTGCCGTACCTGTTCGGCGACCGGCGCATCGAGCTGTGGCACGTGCCGATCACGTACGACCGCATCGCCCAGGTCGTCGTCGCCGTGGCGGTCGCGTTCGGCCTCCGCTTCCTCCT
Source organism: Acidimicrobiales bacterium (assembly GCA_035700105.1). GTDB lineage: Bacteria > Actinomycetota > Acidimicrobiia > Acidimicrobiales > DASSOZ01 > DASSOZ01. The sequence goes on along the minus strand of DASSOZ010000141.1, from coordinate 9,089 downwards.
CTTCCGCACGGCGCTGGGCGCCCGCATGCGCGCCGTCGTCGACGACCCGGAGCTCGCCCGGCTCAACGGCGTGCAGTCACGGACGATGAGCCGCCTCAGCTGGATGATCGGTTTCGCGCTCGCCGCGCTCGGCGGTGTCCTGTTCGCCGGCGGGCAGAACCTAAACGCCGTCGTGCTGACGCTGCTCGTGCTCAACGCGTACGGCGCGGCGATGGTCGGCCGGCTCACGAACCTCCCGATGACCGTCGTCGGCGCACTCGCCCTCGGTCTGTGCCAGGAGCTCACGAACGTCACGTGGCTGTGGCCGTCGACCGACACGTTCCAGCGGATCCAGCTGGCGATCCCGGGCATCTTCCTCGTGCTCGCGGTGTTGCTCGTGCCGTCGTTCCGGCTGTCCGCCGGCCGCATCGTGGGGCGTGACGAGCCCCGCGTCCCGACGTTGCGCACATCGGTCCTGGGCGGCGTCGCGCTCGTCGGCGTGGTCGCCGTCCTCACCGGTGTCGGCGGGTCCGACCTGCAGACACACGTCGTGCGAGCACTCGTCATCGCAACGGTCGCGCTCTCCCTCGTCGCGCTCACGGGCCTGTCGGGGCAGGTCTCGCTGACGCAGTACCTGTTCGTCGGCATCGGCGCGTTCGTGACGGGCAAGGCGTTCGGCGGCGACAGCGTCCTCGGCATGCTGCTCGGAGGTGGGGTCGCCGCCGTGCTCGGCGCCATCGTCGCCTTGCCGGCGGTCCGCCTGCGGGGGCTGCACCTCGCGTTGAGCACCTTCGGCATGGCGCTGATCGGGCGCGAGGTCGTGCTCGGCGACTCGCGTGTGTTCGGCATCGGCGGCCTCACGGTCGGCCGCCCGCACGTGTTGGGCATCTCGTTGCAGTCCGACGCCGCGTTCGCCGTGTGGTGCGCGGTCGTCTTCGCCATCCTCGCGGTCGGCGTCGGTGCCGTCCGCCGGAGCTGGTTCGGCCGCCAGCTGACGGCCGTGCGCGACAGCGAGCTGGCGGCCGCGACGCTCGGGCTGCGCGTCCGCCGCGTGAAGGTGGCGATCTTCGCGGTGTCCGGGTTCGTCGCCGGCTGTGCCGGCGCGCTGTTCGGCGGGCTGTCGGGGGCGGTGCAGGGACTCCAGTTCGACCCGGTGAACAGTCTCGTCATCGTCCTGTTCGCGTACGTCGGCGGCATCACGACCGCATTCGGCGCCGTCCTCGCCGGCGTGCTGTTCTCGCTGCTCGTCTACGCCGAGTCGGCGTTCGGTGACCTGGCCGGCCTCGTGTTCATCGGCATCGGCGCGGCGGCGATCATGCTCGGCAGCCAACCGAACGGACTCGCCGGCCTGCTGCTCGACTCGCTCGAGCGGCTCCGGGCGTGGGGGCGCACGATCACCGCGGACGGCGAGCTCCGCGTGGTGCCGCGCTTCGCGGCCGGGCCGCCGGCGATTGCGACCGCCGCAGGCGACGGGGACGGGGACGCGCGATGAGGCTGCGTCACCGCCTCGTCGCCGGGACGATGCTCGGCGCCCTCGTCGGGCTCGGCGTCACCGCCACGCAGGACGTCGCCCGCGCCGACGACACCACGACAGCGGCGCCCGACACCGCACCGACGGCGGCGTCGACGCTCGGCGGCTACCAGGGCAGCGCGGCGTCGTCCGGGCTGTACACGTCGTACAACCCCCAGGGCGCACTGCCGGTCGGCCCGATCGTCGAGATCGGCCTGCCCGACGCGCTCGCCACGATCACGAGCGGGCCGACGACGTTCGCACGCGCCGCCGCCGTCGACCCCGGCGACATCCTGGCCAACCCGGACGCGGTGTTCACGCTGGCGTCGTCGGACTACCCGCAGGGGACACTGCCGCCGTACCCGTATCGTGTCACCGCGTCGTCCGGCTTCGGTGCGCCCACCGCCGAGGCGTCACCGGCGCCCGGCCTGGACGCGCGCGTCGACGCGACGCCGGAAGGTTCGACGGCCCGCGCGACGATGCCGCGCGCCGACGGTGCCGCGGTCGCGACGTTCGGCTCGCTGTCGTCGACGGCCACGACGAGGACCGACGGATCGAGCGTGACCGTGCACGTGCGCACCGAAGTGCAGGGGTTCGACCTGTTGAAGGTGCTGTCGATCCGGTCGGTCGTCACCGACCTCACGGCAACGGCCAACGGCACCGGGCCGCCGAAGCTCACCGGCGGCACGATCGTCACCGGCGCGTCCGTCAACGGGCAGGCCGTCACGATCGACTCGTCGGGCATCAAGGGCGCCGGCGGCACCGACACGATCAACACGGTCCTCGAGAAGGCCGGCATCCACGTCACGCTCGCCGCGCCGGTGCGCCAGAGCGGCGCCAGCGCTGGGCAGCTGGCAGCCACGGGCCTGCGCATCGACCTCGATCTCTCCGACAAGACGGTCCCGGCGCTGGGCGCGCTCGCGGTGCTCGGGCAGTTGCCGCCCCTCGAGCTCGCGCCGGGCGCACCGACGCTGGCCGACGTCGTCGTCGCCGCCCGGGCCCGCCACCTCGGCCGCATCGAGCTCGCCCGCGGCGCGGTCTCGCTGAGCGCGGGTGAGTCGACCGACACCGGCGTCCTCGACGAGCTCGTCGCGCCGCTCACACCCGACGACGCGCTGCCCGCGCTCACCCCTGCGCTCGACGCGTCGATGCTCGCACCGCTGGCCGCGCCGACGGCGGCGCGGCGCCCGACGGCGCGTGCCGCCACTCCGGTTGCCGCCTCGACCGAGCGCGTCCCGAACGTGCCGCTCGGCGCGGGCGTGGGCGCGCTCGTGCTGCTCGCGTTCCTCGTCGAACCGTTCGTCGGCGCACGCCTGGCCCGCGTCGCCGGCACGATCATCGGCGCCGGCGACGCCGCGTCCTGCCCCTGGGAGGAACGATGACGACGACCATCGACCCCGCCGACGCGCCCGTCGGCGGCGCGCGCGACGCGCGTGGCGCGCGCCTTGCCGAGGGCGCCGACCGCCTCCGTCGCGGGCGACGCTCGATCGTCGGCGGCCCGAACTTCCTTCTGAGTGTGGCGGCGACGCTGATGGTGTTCGGTGTGACCGCGATCGTCATCGGATGGGTCGGCGCCGCGCACTCGACGTTCGTCGAGGAGCAGGTGCCCTACCTCATCTCCGGCGGCCTGCTCGGCGTCGCATTGACGACGGTCGGTGCGTTCACGTTCTTCACCCACTGGCTCACGGTCTCGATCCGCGAGGCGCGCGAGCACGAGGCGGCGCGCAGACAGGACCACGCCGAGCTCGTGCAGGCCGTCCGCGCCCTCGCAGCACAGGAGAACAACGATGGCAGTGCTCGAAGCACGCAACCTGGACGTCCGGTTCGGCGAGCTCCACGCAGTTCGTGACGTCAGCCTCGGCGTCGACCGCGGCGAGATCCTCGGGCTGATCGGACCCAACGGCGCCGGCAAGACGACGACGTTCAACGCCGTCTCGGGTGTGCAGCGCTGCACGGGCACGGTCGTCCTCGACGGTGTCGACGTCTCGAAGGCCGCACCCGACCGCCGCGCCCGCCTCGGCATGAGCCGTACGTTCCAGCGCCTCGAGGTCTTCGGGTCGATGACGGCGTACGACAACATCCGCACAGCGGCCGAGATCGCGGCGCGAGGTCGTCGTCAGCCCGTTCGCAGCGCGCTCCCCGTCGCCGAACGCGTGATCGACCTCGTCGGCCTCCGCGACCAGGCGGACCGGCGCGCCGACGCGCTCCCCACCGGGCAGGCGCGACTCGTCGAGCTCGGCCGCGTCCTGGCGACCGGCCCGAAGGTCGTGCTGCTCGACGAGCCCGCGTCAGGTCTCGACGACGTCGAGACCGAGCGCCTCGCCCGCGTGCTGGACGCGCTGCGCGCCGACGGCATGGCCGTGCTGCTCGTGGAGCACGACATCGACCTCGTGATGGGGCTGTGCTCGCGCGTGTGCGTGCTCAACCTCGGCGAGGTGATCGCATCGGGGACACCGGCCGAGGTCCGCGGTGACGCCGCCGTGCAGGAGGCGTACCTCGGCGCTGCGGTCTAGCCCTCAGCCCTGGCAGGCGGTGAGGCCTCCGTCGATCGGGATGATCGCGCCGGTGATGAAGCTCGCCCGGTCCGAGGCGAGGAACGCGGCGAGCTCGGCCACCTCCTCGGGCTGACCGCCGCGCTTCAGCGCGGTGCCCTGCACGAGCATGGGGAACCGCTCGGCGGCACCCTTGCCGCCGGACATCTCCGTCTCGATGAACCCGGGGCAGATGGCGTTGGCCCGGATGCCCTGCGTGCCGTACTCGATCGCGGCCGCCTTCGTCACCGAGATCACGCCGGCCTTCGCCGCCGAGTACACGCTCGTGGGCAGCGTCGAGCCGTTGAGTCCACCGGTCGACGACCAGTTCACGATGGCGCCGCCGCCCGTCGGGAGCATCGCCCGCAGGCCGTGCTTCGTGCCGAGAAGGACGCCGCGCAGGTCGACGTCCATGATGCGGTCGTACTCGTCCATCGTGACGTCGGCGAGCGGTTGGGCGCCGCCGATGCCGGCGACGTTGAGCACGGCGTCGACGCGCCCGAACGTGTCGAGCGCGGTCTTGAACATCGCCTCGACCTGCGCCTCGTCGGTGACGTCGCAGCGGAACGGCACGACCGCGTCGCCGAGTGCCTTCGCCGTCTCTTCCTCGCGGCCGGTGATGTCGGCGGCGAGGACGCGGGCGCCCTCCCGCACGAACACCTGCGTCGTCGCCCGCGCCATCCCCGAACCGGCGCCGGTGATGACTGCGATCTTCCCCTCGAGCTCACCCATGCGCGCGCATGCTAAGCGACCGCCCAGCGCGCGGACCAGCCTCCGACTCTTCCGCGGAGGGGGTGGGCGCGGTCAGCCCCGCAGCTCGCGCTTGAGGACCTTGCCGGAGGGGTTCCGCGGGAGGGCGTCGAGGAACGTCACGTCCTTCGGCACCTTGAACTTCGCCAGCCGCGCGCGGCAGTGGTCGAGCAGTTCCTCGGCGGTCACGGCGGCGACCGCGTCCGGCCGCACCACGACGAACGCGACCGGCACCTCGCCCCAGCGCTCGTCGGGCCGGCCGACGACCGCGGCCTCGACCACGGCGCCGTGCTCGTACAGCACCCGCTCGACCTCGGATCCGGCGATGTTCTCGCCGCCCGACACGATCATGTCCTTGAGCCGGTCGACGATGAACAGGTAGCCGTCGTCGTCGCGCACGCCGATGTCGCCGGTGTGGAACCAGCCGCCGGCGAACGCCGTCGCCGTCGCATCCGGGTCGCGCCAGTAGCCCTTGCACACCTTCGGGCCGCGCAGCACGATCTCGCCCCGGTCCCCCGCCGGCACCGACCGTCCCTCGCGATCCCAGATGTCGAGCTCGAGGTAGAGGCACTCGCGCCCGACGCTGCCCAGCTTCGTGACGAGGCTGTCGCGGTCGAGGAACGTGTCGCCCGACACCGTCTCGGTGAGGCCGTACGCATCCGCGAACCACGCCGACGGGAACGTGCGCTGGATGCGCTCGATCAGCGGGATCGGCATCTTCTCGCCGCCGTTGATGACGACGCGCACCGACGACAGGTCGCGCTGCTCGACGCCGGGTAGCGCCATGATCGCGTTCACCATCGCCGGCGCGAGCCACACGGTCGTGACGCGTGAACGTTCCAGCTCGTCGACGACCGCGGCGGCGTCGAACACGCGATGGACGATCGTCGTCGCGCCGGCGGCGACGAGCGTCGTCGTCGTGAGGTCGAGTGCGCCGACGTGGTACAGCGGCCCGCACGCCAGCCCGATGTCGTCGCTGGTGAAGCCGAACTCGACGAGGTGGGCGAGGTTCTTCCACGCCAGGTTGGCGTGCGTCAGCATGACGCCCTTCGGGTGCCCGGTGGTGCCCGACGTGTACATGAGGCGGTGCACGTCGTCGGCGCCGGTCGCGGCGCGCTCGACGGGTCGCGCCGATCCCGCGTCGCGCAGCGCGGCGAGCGCGGTCCACCCGTCGGGTGGCGGCGACGTGATCGACACCCGCAACACGGCGACCGTCGCCCCCGCGACCGCCTCGTCCGCCGCGGCGACGAGCGCCTCGTCGCACACGATCGCCTTCGCCCCGGAGTGGTCGAGGATGTAGCGCACCTCGGGCGGGGCGAGGCGCCAGTTGATCGGCATGGCGACCGCGCCGAGGTAGTTGGCGGCGAACAGCGCCTCGAGGAACTCCGCGCAGTTGTACGACAGCAGCGCGACGACGTCACCGCGCCCGACACCGGCACCCGCCAGCCCACCGGCCAGCGCAGCCGACCGCGACGCCATCTGCGCGTACGTCGTGGTCGTGCCCTCGAACACCGTGATCGCCTTGTCCGGGGTGCGCGCCGCGTGATGAGCGAGGACGCCGAACCAGTTCATGTCCGCCTGCATCGCGCCTCCGTTGTACCGACCAGTCAGACCGATCGACCGGTAGCGTCGTCGTGATGTCGCGCACCGACAAGTGGCAGGCCCGCCACGACCAGATCGTCGACACGTCGGCGCGGCTGTTCGCCGAGCGCGGCTACCACGCCACCGGGCTCACCGAGCTGTGCGAGGCCAATGACCTCGGCAAGGGCGCGCTCTACCACTACATCGGGTCGAAGGAGGCGCTGCTCGCCGCTATCCACGACCGGGTGATGGACGAGGTGATCGCCGGCGCCGACCGCGCCGCCGCGGCCGGCGGGTCGCCGTCGGAGCAGCTGGCGCTGCTGGGCAGCGAGTACCTCGACGTCATCGACCGCTACCCCGACCACGTGCGCGTGTTCCTGCACGAGTTCCCCGCGCTCACGGGCGAGCGGGCCGAGCGCTTCCACGCCCGCCGGCGGGCGTGGGAGCGGCGCGTCGAGACCGTCCTGCGCGCCGGCGTGAAGTCGGGCGAGTTCCGCGCCGTCGACCCGGCGCTCACGGCGCGCGCCTGGCTCGGCATGCACAACTACACGTACCTGTGGCTCAAGCCGGGCGGCCGGCTGACGGCCCGGGCGGTCGCCGAGCCGTTCGCGGCGATCTTCCTCGACGGGATCATCGCGGCAGGTGGGCGGAGAACGCCGCCGACCAGGCCATCAGGTCGCGCGGCACGTCGTAGCCCGACTCGTCGTTGATCTCGGCCCAGTGGGCGGCGACGTTCTCGACCGTCGCCGACGGGTCGACGTAGCCGCCGGTCGTGGCGACGAAGATCCTGGAGAACCGGCCGAAGCCGGCGGCGTAGATCTCGCCGCTGACGGGGCACGCCTCGTGCGCGAGGTACGCCGCCATCGGCGCGACGAGCGCCGGCGCCATCTCCGGCGTCGCCTCTCCCCGGCCCGCCATGCGGGTGAACGCCGCCGGCGCTATCGCGTTGACCTTGATGCCGTGCGCCGCACCCGCGAGCGAGAGGCTGCGCGTCAGTCCGACGATCGCCGCCTTCGCCGTCGCGTACGACGTGTTGTCGGGGAGCCCGAACAGCCCCGACGACGTCGTCATGACCACTCGGCCGTACCCGCGCTCGACCATGTGCGGCCACGCGGCGTGGGTGACGTGGAACGACCCGCCGACGTGGACCGCGAGGTGGGCGGCGAGGTTGCCGGCGTCGACCTCGGGGAAGCCGCCCCAGCGGATGATGCCGGCGTTGTTGATCACGACGTCGACGCCGCCGAACGCGTCGACTGCTGCGGCCACGAGCGCGCACGCGCCGTCGACCGTCGACACGTCGCTGCTGTCGGCGATCGCGCCTGCTCCGTCGCCGATCGCGGCGACGACCTCGGCGGCGGGCTCGCCGTCGACGTCGTTGACGACGACGCGCGCGCCGCGCTCGGCCAATAGCTCCGCGTACGCGCGACCGATGCCGCGGCCCGCGCCGGTGACGATGGCGACGCGCCCGTCGAAGCGGAAGTCCGGTGAGTCGCTCAGGCCGCGAACCCGAGGACGTCGGCGAGCGTCCCGCCGACGATGGCGGCGCGCTCGTCGTCCGGCACGCCGGCGAACTGGGTGGCGAGGAGCTCGCGGCTCCCGCGGAACGTCCCCTCCGCGTGCGGATAGTCGTTGCCCCACACGATCGTCGACACGCCGGTGAGGTGGCGGCACGCGATGGCGACGGGATCGTCCTGGAACTGCACGTGGAACTGGCGGCGCACGTACTCGCTCGGCATGAGTGTGTACGGCCACTTCTCGTTGAGCCGGAAGAGCTGCGCCATGTTCGGTTGATCGGTGGGCGGGCGGGTGTCGTCCCACTTGCCCAGCCACCAGTCGGCGTCCTGACCGACGCCCGTGATCCAGCACTTGTCCATGCCGCCGACGAGCGACGACAGCCAGTGCGCGTTGAACTCGATGAGGCAGAAGTGCAGGTCGGGGAAGCGCTCGGGGACCCCGCCGCCGACGAGCTGGCAGATGAGCTGCTGCGGCACGAGCGTGCTGTACACGGCCTGCGTGATCATGCGCGTGGCCGCGGCCTTGTCCGTCATCGGCTGGTTGACCTGGGCGGCGTTCTCGAGGACGACCTTGAGCGTGACCGCCTCGGTGTCGTCCACGCGCACGCCGCCGGTCTGCGTGTGGAAGAACGGCTGCACGCCGTTGGCCGACGCCGCCGCCCACACCGGATCGAGCTCGCGCGTGTAGTAGTTCCGCGGCGGCGTCGCCGGGAGCAGGATGGCGCGGAAGCCCGCGGCGGCGACGCGCTCGATCTCGGCAACGGCGTCGTCGACGTCGGTGATCGGGACCGGCGCGGTGAACACGAGGCGATCGAAGTGCGGCGCGAAGCGCTCGACGACGTAGTCGCTGTAGACGCGGGCGTGGGCCATCGACAGCTCGTGGTCGTCGGAGTAGAGCCCGAAGAGCGACAGGTTGGGGTGCATCACCTGCACGTCGACGCCGTCCGCGTCCATGTCCTCGAGGATGATGTCGGGCTCACCTTCGGGCATGCGGCCGCGCGTCTGGCGGTAGCGCGAGATCGTCCAACCCTCGTAGCCGGCGGTGTGCAGCCGGCGGAACTTGCGGGCGCCGCCCTCGACCCACGGCTCGTCGAGCTCGAAGTCCTCCTCCCAGACGGCGCGGTCGCGCAGGTGCTTCGGGAGGCGGGTGCGGAAGAGGTCGGTCGGCTCGAGCAGATGACCGTCACCGGAGACGACGAAGTCCTTCGGCGTCATTGGCCGCAC
>DASSOZ010000140.1:0-27581 GCA_035700105.1 Acidimicrobiales bacterium | reverse complement strand
TCATCATCATCCTGATCCTGCTGCTCACCTAGGAGGCTGCTGAGCAATGCTGGTACGCATCTCGCCGGCTGTCGCCGCCGAATCGCTGCGTCCTCGCCCCTCGAAAATGCGCTGCATTTCCTTCGGGCCTGCGTCCTTGCGCTCGACGCCGAGCAGGTCGGCGGATCTGCGCACCGATTACTCAGCAGACTCCTAGCTGTCCGGATCGCGTAGAAGGACCCCGGCTCTCGCCGAAGAGGCGATCGGAGCCGGGGTCCGCTCGCGTCTGTGCGACTGTGTCGGTCGTGGTGGCCGGGCCGCGGGTCGTCGTCGTGTCGGTCGGGCGCCTCGGGCGCGACGGTCCTGTCGCCTCGGCAGTCAGGGACTACGAGGCCCGGGCTGGCCGGTACTGGTCGCTGACGTCGGTCGAGGTGCGCCAGGAGCCGGCGCGGTCGCTGCCGGTCGACTCGGTGCGGGCGCGGGAGTGGACGCGGCTGGCGGACGCGCTGTCGACGGCCGCCGCCGACGAGGTCGTCGTGTGCGACGAGCGCGGCGCGTCGATGACGTCGCCGGCGTTCGCATCGTGGCTGTCGTCGCGGCGGTCGGTCGCGTTCGTGATCGGCGGTGCGTTCGGGCTCCCCGCCGACGCGCGGTCGTCGGCGTCGTCGGTGCTGTCGCTGGCGCCGTGGACGCTCCCCCACGACCTCGCCCGCCTCGTGCTGGCCGAGCAGCTGTACCGCGCCGGCACGATCGTGCGCGGCGAGCCGTATCACAAATAGCGCCCCGTGATCTCCACGAAGCGTGGGAGGGCGCGTGAGGACGCGAGCTTCTTCGCCCACGTGCTGCGCAGGTCGGCGACGGCGGCGGCGTCGAGCATGCGTGCGTCGTCGACGTCGATGCCGTGCGCCCGGTAGCGCGGTGCGAGCTCGCCGGTCGCCCGCTCGGGTGTGAGCTCGGGCAGGTCGCGTGCCTCCACGGGTATCGGGTCGCCCCACACCTCCGCGTTGATCACGGCCCGGAACGCCGTGCCCGGGTGCCCCAGGCGGTGCAGTCCGTCGAGGACGTCGGCGATCGGCAGGAGGAGACCGGCCATGAGGCGACCCCACGGCAGGATGACGGTGACGGCGTCGGCGCGGCCGTGCAGGTCCGGCGGGGGTGCTTCGGCGCTGGCGTGGACGTAGAGGACGTTCGCCGTGCCGCCCTTCCTCGGTTGCCGTGCCGCCTTGCGGGCCGTCTCCTCGAGGTTCTCGGTGATCGCGTCGATGGCGACGACGAGCGTCTCGGGTTCCCGGCGGGCGACGTGGAGCGCGTAGCGACCGTCGCCGGTGCCGACGTCCACGTGCACGCGCGGGAACGCCGCGGCGAGCGCGTCGAGGTCGACGTCCTCGATCGTCTTGCCGCGGACGACCTCCATCAAGCGGGATCGACGATGCGCGTGTACGCGTCGCGCTTCGACATGCCCGTCGCCCGCACGAGCGCGTCCTGCAGCGTCTTGGCCGGGACACCGGCGTCGCGCAGCGCGGCGAGCAGCGCGTCATCGGCCGACGGCGTCGACGGTGCGCGAACGACGAGGAACGCGGTCTTGGCGCGGACCGGCGACCTCGCGACCGCGTCGTGGACCACTTCGTCCGGCGTGGCCGGGTCGGTCACCGTGGCGACCAGCCGGTCGCCGGCCTCGGCGGCGACGGCGGCGACGTCCTGCGGCCGCACCTGCCAGATCGTGATCGAGTCGGGCGCGCTCGTGAGCGCGCGACGCCGGTCGGTCGCGCGGCGCGGCAGTGGACCGGCGAACGTCACCGGTGCCCCGCCACCGACACGGAGGGCTGCGTCCTGCACGGCCGCGAGGTCGACGTCCCACGTCCTCGGTGTGTGATGGGGCGAGTCGGGGTCCGGCGCGATGTCGACGCGCAGCTCGGCGTCGTCCCGCGCCAGCGCCGCGACGAGCGCGCGGTCGAGGTCGGCGCTTCCGCGGTCGGCGTCGACGACCAGCGTGTCGGGCGCCCGATGGTGGCTGCGACGGATCACGAGGCGGCCACTGCCCGGGTCGTAGCGCGGGTTGGCCATGCCGCGGACGGCGTCGGACGCGTGGCCGCACGTCAGCGTGACGACGACCGGGCCGTCGAGGCCGACGAGTCCCCGGCGGTCGAGCTCGGCGGACACGCCGACGATGCACGTGCCGCGCGGTGTGACGTCGACGTCGGCGGTGAGCTCGATCGTCTTGGGGTGCCGGGCGCGCACGTTGGTGTGACCCCGCGCCGTGATCGTCACCGGCCGCACGGCCGAGCACAGTAGGGCCAACGACCCTCTACAGCGGCGACCGCGGCGTGCCGACACGAGAGTCGTGTTCAGGCGCCGCAAGCCGCTCGACATGGAGGAGACGGTCGACGTGGCCGCGCGGCTGCACCCGTACGAGGAGCTGTTCAACGAGGCGATGACCATGGCGGCGCGGTTCACCGAGGACCGGGCCCGCCGCGAGCGCGAGGCCGCCCGCCAGGCCCGCCCCGCTCCTCGCCGGCTCCTCCGCCGAGCCAGCTGAGCGCGACGGCGGTCCCGAGGATTCGCGGCGCGCGGGGTTTCGGTGCCTACCCTCGCGACCGTGCTCGCAGTTCTCAACCCCCCCGAGTGGCTCATGCCCACCGTGGCGCTGCTCGGTCCCCTCGCCGCCATCCTCCTCACGATCGCCACGGGGAAGCGCGACACGCCGCAGCGCTGACGCGTCGCACCCTTCGCGCGACGAACGTCCCCCTATGCGCCGATCGTGCCCCGGGGTAGCATGCGTCCCGAGCGACACACGTCGCTCGCAAAAGGGGGCAGAGATGCGTGCGAGGGCATTCTTCGCGGCTGCGGTCTGTGCAGTCGCGCTCGGCGGCGCGAGCGTCGGCGTGGCGTGGGGCGGTGAGGTGACCGGGCCTCCGGGTACGCCGGACGTCGCAGATTCGGGATCGGGCGTCCGCACCGGGGCACCCGCGCATTCGCAGTCGCTGTGCTCGTACAACGGGCTCAACGACATGAACCCGGACCAGGGTCCGATCCACTACATCGTCCAGACGCCGCACAACCAGGGTTCGCCCGGCGACGCGGGTCACGGGACGTGCCGCGGCGGCACGAACTTCGAGAACCCGTAGTTCACCAGCGCGAGCGCGACTCCTCGGCGAAGCCCTGGATCGCGTCGAGCGTCAACGTCGTCCCGTCGTCGGTCGACACGGTCCCTGACCACCGGCCGAAGACCTGGTGGACCTCGGTGCGCAGGACGATCGCGTTCACGCCCGTGTGCTTGTCGTACGCGGGCGTGAACGTGAGATCGACGCCGCCGCCGGTCACCCGCCACGGCTTCATCGGCTCGTCCCAGTCGTAGTCCCAGTCGAGCTCGGTGCCGATCTTGGTGAGGCGCCCGTCGACGATCACGCCGTTCTCCGTGAACCCCGTGCCGACGGTCCACTTGCCGCCGAGCTGCAGCCCGACGGTGTGCGTCGTGCCGGCGGCGTCGATCGCACGCCCGGCCCCGCCGCCCCAGTTCCAGTTCGTGACGTACGGCCACCGGCCACGGCCGACGTCGAGCACGCCCCACGCGTCCGGGCCGAGTTCGCGCACGGTCGAGCCGACGGTGAGCTCGCCGTGCGCGGGGCGGGCCTGGTGCTTCGACGTGTACTGGAACGTCGTGTCGCTCCACGGGATGACGACGTTGAGCGAGTCGTGCCCGGCGGGCAGGTCGACGACGACGTGCAGCCGCGCCGGGGCCGCGTCCTCCTCCCAGGTCGCGTCGATCGTCGTCGCTCCCGTCTCGTCGTCGTCGGCGATCGTGAGGTGGACGCCCTTGCCGTCGTAGCGCAGCGTCGAGCTGGCGGGGACGTCGGGGAGGTCGATGCCGCGTGCCAGCGGCACCGTGACGTCCTTGCCACCCGTGCGGCCGGCGGCGAGATCGGCCCACCACACCGTCGCCAGTCCGAGGTAGTCGACGTCGGCGTACGTGACGGCGACGGTGAGGTCACCGGCGAGGACGCCCCAGTAGTCCCACTTCTTCGTGCGACCCCACCGCCCGCGGAGGTTCGCCCGGTGCAGGGGCCGCCGCGACCAGCCGCGCGCGGCGGGGTTCAGCCGCTTCCCGTCCGGCGTGCAGAGATCGACGGGTGCGGTGAGCTCGGGCTCGTGCGTCGCCATATCGGCGCATCATGCGTCAACGAACACGCTCCGACCGCGTCCCGACGCTGGTGTCGGCCCCGGTGACCGATGCCTGGCCGCTGACCGCGGTCTCGGACTCCTGCACGGGCTGCGGCTCGGTGCGCCGCATCGAGACCACCACGAGGCCGGTCAGCAGCCCGACGGCGACGGCAGCGACGCCCCACCCGCCGCCCGAGAGGCGCCAGTCGAACGCGGAGTCGAGCGACGCGTCGCCGGCACCGGTGAACGCCAGCGCGGCGGCCGACGCCAGCAGCACGAGGGGGAACTCGAATCCGCCGTTGGAGTTCCAGAGACCCTTCTGCGCGTGGGCGGCGAGGATCACGTTCACCATCACGCCGATGAGCGCGGCGCAGGCGAGCGGCGTGAGGAAGCCGAGCACGAGCAGGACGCCGGCGCCCGCCTCGGTGAAACCGGCGAGCGTGGCGTGTCGCTTGCCCGGCCGGTAGCCGAGCGACTCGAAGAACCCGCCCGCGCCGTCGAGTCCCGGCCCCTCGAACCAACCGAACAGCTTCTGGGTCCCGTGTCCGATCATCAGCAGCCCGACGACGACGCGCAGGATCAGTAGGCCGACATCCATGTGAATCCACCTCCGAGTGTCAGCGCCCTGTTCGCGGGCTACCCAGCGGTGGTTCGGCTCACCCGCCTGCCATGGCACCGACGACCGAGAGCGGCGCTCGACCGTCGACCACGTCCGCCGGCAGCAACGCGTCCGCCGGCGCGTGGGAGATGTCGTCCTCCCCGGCGAAGAACCGCACGAACGGTCGCCGCCGGCGCGTCGAGTGATCGCGCATCGTCCCCCGCAGGACGGGATGACGTGCCTCGAGCGCGTCCAACACGCCGCCCAGCGTCGGCGCGTCGCCGATGTCCAGCTCGACCTCGCCGCTCACGTTCGCCAGCGTGCGGAGGTGCTGCGGCAAGCGGACGCGAACCGCCGTCACCGAAGCGTCTGCACCTCGACGGACAGCACGGATGGAAGGTCACGCACGATCGCGTCCCACGTGTCACCGCCGTCGGGCGAGGCGTACACCTGGCCGCCGGTCGTCCCGAAGTACACGCCGCAGTCGTCGAGCTCGTCGACGGCCATCGCGTCGCGCAGCACGTTGACGAAGCAGTGCGACTGCGGCAGGCCCTTCGTGAGCGGCTCCCACTCGTTGCCACCGGTGCGGCTGCGGTAGACGCGCAGCTGGCCGTCGGGCGGATAGTGCTCGGAGTCGCTCTTGATCGGCACGACGTACACGGTGTCGGGCTCGTGGGCGTGGACGTCGATGGCGAACCCGAAGTCGGTGGGCAGGTCGCCGCTGATCTCGTACCACGAGTCGCCGGCGTCGTCGCTGCGCATCACGTCCCAGTGCTTCTGCATGAAGAGCGTCTGCGGGCGCGACGGGTGCATCGCGAGGCGGTGCACGCAGTGGCCCACCTCGGCGTCGGGATCGGGGATGCCCTCGGACTGCAGACCCTTGTTCGTCGGCGCCCACGACGCTCCCGCGTCGTCGCTGCGGAACACGCCGGCGGCGGAGATCGCCACGTGGATCCGGTTGGCGTCGGCGGGGTCGAGGACGATCGTGTGCAAGCACATCCCACCCGCGCCGGGTTGCCAGTGCGGGCCCGACCCGTGCTCGCGCAGTCCGGGCAGCTCGGCCCACGTCGCGCCGCCGTCGGTCGTCTTGAAGATCGCCGCGTCCTCGACGCCGGCGTACACGGTGTCGGGGTCGTCCGCGGTCGGCTCGAGGTGCCACACGCGGGCGAACTCCCACGGGTGCGGTGTGCCGTCGTACCACTGGTGCGTGCCCGGCACCGTCGCATACGCGAACTCGTTGCCGACGGGGTTCCAGGTGCGTCCGCCGTCGTCGCTGCGCTGGACGAGCTGGCCGAACCACCCCGTCGACTGGCTGGCGTAGATGCGGTCGGGGTCGGCCGGCGAGCCGTTGAGGTGGTACAGCTCCCACCCGCCGAACAGCGGCCCCTCGACGTCCCACTTGCGGCGGCCCTCGTCCGAGGTGAGCAGGAACGCTCCCTTGCGCGTGCCGACCAGGACCCGCACTCCGTTGGCCATCTGTGTTCTCCCCCTCGCTACGCGTCGCGACGTTACGACGATGTCGACGACGGCGAGGGGGAGAACTCATCGGTCCCCGACCGATTCCTCGTCCGAGGAGGCTGCTGAGCGATGCTCGTACGCATCTCGCCGGCTGTCGGCGGATCTGCGCACCGAGTACTCAGCAGACTCCTACGACGGCGGGGCGAAGAACTCCAGCGGGAGGTTGTCCGGGTCCCGGAAGCTCACGCCGGACCCGTAGGCCGCGTCCTTGATGCCGCCGTGCGCGATGCCGAGCTCGTCGAGCCGGGTCGCCCACTTCTCGAGCTCGCCGCGGTTGGCGCACCCGAACGCGATGTGGTCGAGACCCACGTTGTACTCGCTGAAGGTGCCCACGGCGGCCGGTGTCGCGTGCTGGTGGAGGCCCAGAAGCGTCCCGTTGCCCAGCAGGTACACGGTGTGGTGCATGTCCGGGTCGGTGTCCTCGTCGAGCACCGGCTTGGCGTCGAGCAGTGCCTCGTACCAGGGGACGCTGACGGCCAGATCTCGGACCGTCAGCGCCACGTGGGTCAGCGGCGGGAACTCCTGTGACATGTGTCGCCCCTCTCAATCGCAGCGCGTGGCTGTTGCGTAGGTGCCAGCATGGACCGGGACGGGGGCGAAGGGAATGACTGATTCACCGACGGTGCTGGCCGAGGCACCGGATCTGGTGCTGCGATCCGCCCTGGCGCGTCTGCGGCTCGAAGGGGCGATCTTCTTCCGGTCCGAGCTTTCGGAGCCGTATGCGTTCGCCTCGTCACCGCGGGCGTTCCTGCGGGCGCTGCACCCGACGGCCGAGCGTCTGATCCTGTTCCACATCGTGGCGTCGGGCCGGTGCTGGGTGCGGGCCGACTGCCCAGAGAGCGGTGAGCGCCACTGGGCCGGGCCGGGCGACGTGATCGTGCTCCCCTACGGCGACGCCTACTCGATGGGCGGCGAGTCGCCGGCCGAGTGCGTCCCGCTCGAGCGGCTCATGGACGCGCCCGCGCCGTGGACGGAGATGCCGGAGCTGCACCACGGCGGAGGCGGCGCCCGCACCGAGATCGTCTGCGGGTACCTCGTGTCGGACGATCCGCTGTTCGACCCGGCGCTGCGCGTGTTCCCGCCGGCGTTCGTCGTGCGCCCGCCCGGCGGCGCCGCCGCCGAATGGGTGTCGGCCAGCATCGCGTACGCGCTCGAGACTCGATCGCTCGTCTCGACGCGGCTGCCCGAGCTCGTGTTGACGGAGGTCCTCCGGCTGCACCTCGCGTCGGCGCCGGCCGCCGACCACGGGTGGATGGCCGCCCTGCGCGACCCCGTCCTCGCGCCGGCGCTCGCGGTGCTCCACCGTGCGCCCGACCGACGATGGACGGTCGCCTCGCTCGCGTCGGCCGCGGCGGTGTCGCGGTCGCTGCTCGACGACCGCTTCCGCACCGTGCTCGGGGTGTCGCCGATCCGTTACGTCACGGAGTGGCGGATGCACCTCGCCGACGAGCTGCTGGCGACGTCGGACATGGGCGTCGCCGCCGTCGGCCGCCGTGTCGGCTACGACTCGGAGGAGGCGTTCAGCCGGGCGTTCAAGCGGGCTCGGGGGCTGTCGCCGTCGAACTGGCGCTCGTCACGGCGTTGAGGTTGCGCATCGCCGCGCCGAAGTTCGCGCCCATGGACGTGAACGCGTCCGTCACCCGTGGGTCGTCGAGATGGTCCGTCGCGCCCCGGGCGGGGTTCAGCCGGCACGCCTCGTGCCACGCGGCGAGATCCGGCTCGCTGCCCCGCGCCACGAGGCCGGCCATGCCGTCGCGCGCCAGCGTGAGGACGTCGGCGACGTTTCCGCTGAAGGACACCGGCGGGCACAGGTGGTTCTTCGTCGCGTCGTCGTCGCGGCGCGCCTCGACGGCTGCGACCGTCGCCGCGCTCAGGGGCACGATCCCGATCGTGACGTACTGCAGGGTGATGCGGCCGGGAGCGAAGACCGGCTGCGGTTCGGCGGACGGGATGCCGTTGGCAGTGCAGTCGACGTGGACCTCGCCGCGCACGGTCGGGAACGAGCCGTGGGCGGTGACGATCTCGGTCGGCGTGATGCGGCGGACCTTCGTACCGAGGACCACCCGCTCGATCGTGCGGAGGGCGGCGATCTCGCGGGGGCTGATCGTCGCGCCGCGGAACATCGTCGGCTCGACGCTCGGGTCGATGCGGACGAAGACACCGGCGTCCTCGAGACGGTGGGCGAAGTCGGCGCCGTCACGCGCCTCGGCCGCCGCCGCGACCCAGTTCGCCTGCAGCTGCATGTACGAGCCGACGTTGTCGAGCGGTTGCATGAACTCCCGGTTGAACGTCCACGGGTCGCGCGGCCGGACCCAGCGGATCGCGTCGGGGTCGACGCCGTTGTCGAGGAGCCACCCGCACGTGTCCGCCGCCGTCTTCCCGGCGCCGATGACGGTGAACGCGCTCGCAGGCTCGGCCAGATCGACCAGACCGTTCGGCGGGACGAAGCGGACGCCGTCGTCGATCTCGAAACCCGGCGTGTGGCGCGACGGGATCGTCGACTCGACGTAGGTGGCGTCGACGAACTTCCGGCGGACGTCGATCGTGCACTCCTCGCCGGTGAGGAGCGACACGACGTGGTGGCCGTCGCCGTCGTGGCCGCGGTAGTCCGACGTGCCGAGGAAGCGGACGCGTCCGGAACCGACGAGGTCGTCGAGCGCGCGGCCGAAGTGATCGCAGATCTCCGCTGACGTCGCCCGCTCGTAGAACCCCGCGTTCGGACCGGTCTCGTCGATGCGGTCGTGGCCGAGGGGCCGGCTGTTGACCCCGTAGTACGCCGACGGCTGGTGCAGCCGGACGAACGGATACGCGTCGAGCCAGTGACCGCCCGGTCGGTGCCGGCGGTCGACGAGGATCGCGTCGATGTCTGGCGTGTCGGCGATCAGCGTGTCGACGAACGCCATGCCCGACGCGCCGGCGCCGACGACCAGATAGTCGGTCTCGAGGTGTCGCACTTCGCCCCCTCCCCCAGGAACGACAGCTTACCGACGCGCGTCGAGGTGCTTCGTGAGCTCGACGACGAGATCCTCCGCGTCAGCTCGCCCGCCGTCGATGAAGCTCGACTTTCGCCGTCGGAGGAACGGCAACCCGGTGACGTACATGCCGGGCGATGCGACGACGCCACCGTCGTGACGGATCATGCCCTTCGCGTCGAGCACGTCGACATCCAGCCACGAGTAGTCGGGGACGAAGCCCGACGCCCACACGATCGTCTCTACCGCGCCCCCGGTGAGGTCGAGTGACAGCGTCGGCGGGTCGGGCACGATCGTCGGCTCGAAGCGATGCGGCGGATCGGCGATCGCGTCCGCGCCGCTCGCCGTCGCCCACTCGTCGATCAGATCGAGCAGGCGCGCGAGCTTGAGATCGGCGAGCTCACACTTGTTGCGCAGGGAACCCGAGAAGAGGGCGACGCCGTCGCGCATGCCCGCGAGGCGACCGACGAGATGCACACCGTCGACGGTGAGCGCGTTGAGGTCGCACGTCGCCCGCTCGGGCGTGCCGACGAGCTGCATCGACGGCACGCGGCGTGCCCGCACGATGTCGTCCACCGTGTCGTACCGCTCGTCGAGAACACCTGCCGCCTCCATCCACCAGTGGATGTCGCGCCCCCGGTACGTGCGCGGGCCCCGCACGTGTTCGCCGACGGCCAGCGTCACGGGCCGCCCGGAGCGCTGGATCTCGTGCGCGATCTGCACGCCCGTCGCCGATGCGCCGACGACGAGGACACCGCCGTCGGCGAGCTGGTCGGGATTGCGGTAGTCCATCGGCGTCAGCGTCGTGACCGATGGCGGGACGCCAGCGGCGAGTTCGGGGACCTTCGGGCGGTTGAACGCTCCCGAGGCGAGCACGACGGTCTCGGCGGTCCACCATCCCTGGTCCGTCGCGACGACGTAGCCACTGTCGCTGCGACGGACCGACGTGACCGTCGTGTCGGTCTGCACCGGTGCGGCGACGTCCTTGGCATAGCGCGTGAGGACGTCGACGACCTCTGACGCGGTCATGAAGCCGTCCGGGTCGCCGCCGTCGTAGTCGCTTCCCGGCAACCGGCACTGCCAGTTCGGCGTGAGCAGGCGCAGCGAGTCCCACCGCTCGGTTCGCCACGCGTTCGCGACCTCGTTCCGCTCGAGCACGACGTGGTCGATGGACCGGTTCGACAGCAGTGCGCTCATCGCGAGGCCGCAGTGGCCCGCGCCGATCACGACGGTTGTCGTCCGCACCGGGCGTTGTTCTCTCGTGACCCGCGGCGACGCGAGGGTTACCGCACCTCGACCCGGACGTCCGTCGGGTTCGTGATGATGTCGTACACCGCCGACCGCTTCTGCGACTGGGCGACGAGTGCACGGATCTCGTCCGGCGTGGCGTCGGCGTCGATGTCGTAGGTCACCTTGATGTTCGTGAACCCGTTGCGGACATCGCTGTCGATGCCGAGGATCCCGCGGACGTCCATCGCGCCCTCGAGCGTGGCGGACACCCTGTGCAGCTGGATCTGTCGGTTCTGGGCGACTGCGGCCACGCCCGCCGTCAGGCAGCCCGCGAGGCCGACGAGGACGTACTCGACCGGTGTTGCGCCGTTGTCCTCCGATGCGAAAAGCTCCGGATGATCGGTGTCGAACGAGTACCGCGTGCGGTGCCGCTGCTCGTCGCCGAGCCCGTAGAAGCCCTCGACCGCCGACGTCGAGTGCGTGCCGTTCTGCCACTCGCACGTCGCGCGCCACTCGAACGCGGCGCCCGCGGGCGCCGCGGTGAGCACCTCGCGAGCACCGAGCAGTGCCTCGACGTTGACGCCGTTGTCGACCGGCGTGTCAGTAGCCGTCATGTCCCCCCACCCCTTCGTCCGCGTGATTGCGGGTCCCCTGCTGTCCGCGGTCGCCGGCGCGGCGTTCACGCGAACTCGCACAACGGTACGACCAGCGCCGTCGTGTGAGAAGGGGTGTATCCGTCACATGCCCTGGAACGGGCGGCCGACGACGAGTTGCGCCCGGATCTCGGGATCGAAGCCCTCGCCGAGCGGCTCGTCGGCCTGCACCCCGAGCGCGTCGAGCACCTTCGTGAAGAACGCACGCGCCGCGACCGCGAACACGATGTCGGCGATCTCCGGATCGGTCAGTCCGTGGTCCCGGAGGCGCTGCACGTCGTCCGCCGTCACCGAGGCGGCATCGGCTGCCATCTTCGTGGCGAAGCCGAGGACGGCGCGGTCGACGGCGTCGAGGTCTGCACCGGTCGGGTCCGCGGCGACGGCGCGCATCGACGCGTCGTCACCGCACTGGTCACGAAGGAACTTGGAGTGGGCGGCGAGGCAGTAGGTGGAGCGGTAGACGCGCGCCGCCGCGATCGTGGCGAGCTCGAAGCGGCGCCGGTCCATGTGACCGCGCACCGCGTTGTTCAGTGTGTTCCACGCCTCCGCGATGTCCGGCCGGGTGGCGAAGGCCGCGGCGTAGTTCGGCAGGTAGCCCCACGCCGCTCGCTGCCGCTCGTACCAGTCGGCGACGGCGTCGTCGACGGACGACTCGTCCGGTACCTCGATGAACATCAGTCGCCCCTTGTCGTTCGGACCGTGTGTCGTACGCTGTGCGGCGGGGAGGGGGCCGTGACGACGACCGACGCACTCCGCGCGTGGGGAGCCTACGACCGCGACGATCCGTTCCCGCTGTTCGCCGACGTGCAGCGGTTGGGGGCGGTCCATCCGGTGACGCTCGCCGACGGGCACGACGCCTGGCTGATCGTGGGGTACGAGGAGGCCAAGCGAGCGCTGAACGACCCGCGCCTGTCCAAGGACATGCACGCGGCGCTGGCGTCGTCCGACGGCGCCGTCGTCGCCGAGGGCCTCCCCGGTCCGTCGTTCGCGCGGCACATGCTCACCGTCGACCCGCCGGACCACACCCGCCTCCGCCGGCTCGTGTCGAGCGCGTTCACGCCTCGTCGTGTCGAGGGCCTCCGTGGACGCGTCCAGGCTCTGATCGACGAGCTGCTCGACGCGATCGAGGCCGCCGGCCCGTCCGCCCGCGTCGACCTGATCGCGTCGTTTGCCTTCCCACTGCCGTTCACCGTCATCTGCGAGCTGCTCGGCGTGCCGCCGACCGACCGCGCCGACCTCGGTCGGGGGCTCGGCGCGCTGCTCGTCCCGACGGCGACGCCGGAGGAGTACGCGCACGCGAAGGCGGCGTCGGACGCTGTCGTCGGCATGCTGGAGGCGCTCGTCGAGCGCAAGCAGCGCGAGCCGGATGACGCCCTGGTGAGCGCGCTGATCGCGGCGCGGGACGGGAACGAGCGCCTGACCACGCAGGAGCTGCTGTCGACGATCTTCCAACTCATCGTCGCAGGCCACGACACGACCGCCAGCCTGATCGGCAACGGTGTCGTGGCGCTCCTACGGCATCCCGACCAGCTGGCGCGAGTGCGGTCCGACCCGTCGGGCACGGCGATCGCCGCAGCGGTCGAGGAACTGTTGCGGTACGACGCGCCCGTGCCGCACGCCACCTTCCGCTACACCGTCGCGCCGGTGGCGTTCGGTGACGTGACGATCCCGGCCGGCACACAGGTGCTCATCTCGCTCGCGGCGGCCAACCGCGACGCCGTCCAGTTCGACGAGCCCGACCGCCTCGACGTGGACCGTCCACCGACGCGGCACCTGGCCTTCGGTTACGGGACCCACTTCTGCCTCGGGGCGCCCCTCGCCCGGATGGAGGGGCAGCTGGCGCTGACGTCGCTCCTGCAACGGTTCCCCGACCTGCGCCTCGCCGTGGCCGACGACTCGCTGCGGTGGGGGCACGGCGACGGTCTGGTCCTCCGGGGGTTGACCGAGCTGCCGGTCGTTCCCGGGCCCGCCGCGGCATCGCCGCGGTGAACATCTGCGTCGGGCTGGGGAGATTTGAACTCCCGACCTCTTGACCCCCAGTCAAGCGCGCTAACCAAGCTGCGCCACAGCCCGTGAAGCGTCCATCGTAGCGGACCCGAGCCGCCGCTCCCGCCGGCCCGGAACCCAAGATCGGCAACGATTCTGGTGGCCAGGGCCACCACTTTCGTTTCATGAAACGGAAGCGGTGGTCGGTTGGAGTGGGTCAGAAGCGGGCGACGAGCCACTCCACGAGCTGGACCGCGCGCCAGCCGAGGTACAGCACGACGGCGGCAAGGAGCAGCTTGAAGTGCCACGGCGTCTTGACCGGGGCGGCGATCGACGTGCCGCACGTCGGGCAGGTTCCGTCGCGGTTCATCGACGTGGGGTTGTAGAAGCGGCTGCACTGCTCGCACCACGGCATCGCCGCGCTCAGCCGACGGGAAGCCGGGGGCCGGCGTTGGCGACGGCGGACGGCAGCGGGTGACCGACGAGCGACTCGACCAGCGCGGCCGCGTCCAACAGTGCCGGGAGCGAGATGCCCGTCGTGACTCCCATGTCGTCGAGCACGTACACCAGCGCCTCGGTCGCGAGGTTGCCGGCGGCGCCGTCCGCGAACGGGGAGCCGCCGAGCCCGCCGACCGAGGTGTCGAACCGGCGCACGCCGAGGGACAGGGCGGCGTAGGCGTTGACCAGACCCGTCCCACGCGTCTCGTGCAGGTGCAGGCCGATGGCGTCGGCCGAGCCGACGGCGTCGACGACCGAGGCGACCCGGACCGGCGTCGCCATGCCGGTCGTGTCGGCGAGCGTCAGCGCGCTCACGCCGACGTCCCGCAGGCGTCCGCACAACGTGGCGATGTCGGTGACGGCGAGGTCGCCTTCGTACGGGGACCCGAACGCGCACGACACCACCGCGTCGACCGGCACCGTCGACAGCGCGCAGATCGCCGCCACCACGTCGACCGACTCGTCGACGGACATGCGAACGTTCTTCTGGTTGTACGCCTCGGACGCCGAGATCGTGACGGTCAGCTCGTCGACGGACGCGGCGAGCGCCATCTCCGCGCCCCGCACGTTCGGCACGAGCGCGGTGTACGTCACGACACCGGGCGAGCGCGGGACCGATGCCATCACGTCGGCGGCGCCCGCCATCGACGGCACCGCACGGGGCGACACGAACGAGCACGCCTCGATGCGCCGCACCCCCGCGGCGACCAGCGCCTCGATCAACCGGACCCGGTCGGAGACTGCGACCGGCGGTTCGGACTGCAAGCCGTCGCGGGGGCCGACATCGCGAATCAGCACATCGGTCATACGGGCGGCACCCCGTGATGCCGGTCCGAGAACAGCCGGTCCTTGCCGCCCTCGACGAGCGACAGTCGCCGCCACAGCTCGTCCCGCAACGACGCCGCCGGGACCACCGCATCGACGACGAGCTCGGACGCCAGCCGCAGCAGGTCGACGTCGGCCTCGTACTCCGCCCGCCGCTCGGCGACGTAGGCGGCGCGGTCGTCGGCATCCGGAATGGCCTGGATCTTGTTGTAGAACACCGCGTTGACCGCCGGGTCCGGTCCCATGACGGCGATCTGCGCCGTGGGCAGCGCCAGCGTCGCCTCGGGCTCGAACGCCGGGCCCGACATCGCGTAGAGCCCGGCGCCGTACGCCTTGCGGACGATCACCGAGAACTTCGGCACGGTCGCCTCGGCCACCGCGGTGATCATCTTTGCTCCGTGGCGGATGATCCCCTGACGCTCCACCGACGTCCCGATCATGAACCCGGGCACGTCCGCCAGGAACACCAGCGGCACGTTGAACGCGTCGCACCACCAGATGAACCTCGCCGCCTTGTCGGCCGAGTCGACGAAGAGCACGCCACCCTTCACCATCGGTTGGTTCGCCACGATCCCGACCGACCGGCCGTGCAGCCGACCGAACCCGACGATGAGCTCGGGCGCGAACAGCGGCTTGATCTCGAAGAACGAGTCGGCGTCGACGATGCCGTCGATGACGCGGTGCATGTCGTAGCCGGCGCGCTCGTCGGACGGCACGACGTCCTCGGTCAACGGCGCCGCGGGCGCGGCGGCGCCGACGTCGACGGGGAGCTCGCGCCAGGACTGCGGCAGGTACGACAGGACGTGGCGCGCCTGCGCGATCGCATCCTCGTCCGACGCCGCCAACTGGTCGCCGCAGCCCGACACCGACGCGTGCATGCGGGCGCCGCCCATCTCCTCCAGCGTCGTCACCTCGCCGACGACAACCTCGGCCATGCGGGGCGACCCGAGGTACATCGACGCGTTGCCCTCGACCATGATCACGATGTCGCAGAACGCGGGGATGTACGCGCCGCCGGCCGCCGACGGCCCGAACAGGCAGCAGATCTGCGGGACCTTCCCCGACAACCGCACCTGGTTGTAGAAGATGCGGCCGGCGCCCCGCCGCCCCGGGAACAGCTCCACCTGATCGGTGATGCGCGCACCCGCGGAGTCGACGAGCCACAGCACCGGCAGCTCGTGGCGCAGGGCGTACTCCGTCAGCCGCACGATCTTCTCGACCGTGCGCGCCCCCCACGACCCTGCCTTCACTGTCGGGTCGTTCGCCATCACCGCCACCGGCCGCCCGTCGACGCGCCCGACCCCGGTCACGACGCCGTCGGCCGGCAGGTCGCCGGCCATCGCGTTCGCGAGCAGCGCGTCCTCGGTCCACGAGCCCTCGTCGAGCAGCAACGCCAGCCGGTCGCGTACGAAGAGCTTGTGCTGGCGGGCCAGCTTCTCGCCCTCCTTGGCGAGGTTGCCCTGCAGCGCCCGCTCGGTCGCGGCGCGCACGTCCTCGGTCATGACGTCACCGGCACACGAGTCAATCAGTGACCGACGTCGATCGGGACATCCGGCAGCTGCCCGTCGACGAGCGCGGGCAGGTGCTCGCGCAACCTGCTCGGCCACGTCTGGATCGACGACGACTCGAGCTCGTCGATCGTCCAGAAACGGGCGCCGATGAACGCCGCGGCTTCGAGAGCCTCCAGCGCGACCGGCTTCCACTCCCCCACCGCCGACGCCGGCACCCATGCGACGTGGATCCACTCGTCCTGGTCGAAGTCCCAGCCGCCGAAGCGGAACTGCGTGTTGCGCACCCACACGCACGGGCCGACCTTCACCTCGCGGATGCCGGTCTCCTCGTAGAGCTCACGCACGGCGGCGTCGGCGGACGACTCACCCGGGTGGATGCCGCCGCCGGGCAGCTCCAGCCACGGGTCCTTGAACGGATCCATCGGGTCGGACGCGTGCTGGAGGTAGACGCGACCGGCGTCGTCGAGGAGGACGACACGCGCCGCCTTGCGCTTCCACGCCATGGCTACGTACGCCGGATCGCGAGGATCGCGACGTCGTCGGCGAGGTGGGCGTCGGCGAAGTCCTTGGCCGACTCGAGCAGGTCCTTGCACAGGACGTCGGCGTCGACACCGGGATCGCGGCGCAGGTTGCTGGCGATGCGGTCCTCCCCGAACAGCTCCTCGCCGCGACGGGCCTCGGCGAGTCCGTCGGTGTACATCAACAGGAGGTCGCCGGGCTCGAGGGGGATCTCGCGACTCGTGTAGCCGGCGCGGGGGTCGAGCGTGAGCAGCGGGCCGGTCGCGCGGAGCGGGCGGACCTCGCCGTCGTTCCAGAGCCAGGCCGCCGGGTGGCCGGCCGACGCGTACCGCAGCGTCCCACCGGCGAGGTCGAACACGGCGACGACGAGCGAGACGAACTCGTCGTTGCGGGTGATGTCCGAGATGTGGGTGTTCAGCTCCTCCAACGCCTGCGCCGGGTCGCGGTACTGGCGCAGGAAGGTGCGAAGCAGGTACTTCACCTGGAACGCGGTGATCGACGCCTCGATGCCGTGCCCGCTCACGTCGCCGATGACGGCGGCGAAGCGCGTCGGGTGCGACTTGTACAGGTCGTAGAAGTCGCCGGCCATCATCCCGGTGCCGGCCTCGTAGACCCGTCCGATCTCGAAGCCCTCGATGACCGGAAGGTCCTCGGGCGCGAGGCGCGCCGCCCAGCGCCGCGGCGCCAGGTCCTCCTGCTCGAGCACCTCCTCGGCCCGCCGCTCGAGCTGCGAGCGCGCCTCGACCATCCGCGCCTCACGGAGGAAGCGGGGGCCGTACCGCAGCGAGATGCCGATCGGCACGGCGAGCAGCAGGACGGGAATGACCCACGCCGGGTCGTCGGTGATCGACATCACACCGAGCGACAGGGTGAGGATGCCGTACAGCAGCGCGGTGTGGAGCTCCTTGCGGAACGCGCTCCGGGCGAGGTCGGCGCTGACCGAGCCGGACCCGTCGTCGATGCGCTTCCAGGCCCGCTCGAGGCGAGCGGCCGACCGGCCCCACACGACCGCGGCGATCAGGCAGCCGAACGCGGCCGCCCCCAGGACCGGGCGCTGCAGCTCCATAGGGAAGAGGGAGACTACCCCGACCTGCGGCGGACCCTCAGCTTCAACGGTGTCGGTCCGAACGCGAAGTGCTCGCGGATCTTGCGCTCCACGTACCGCAGGTACGACGCGTGCAGTGGGCGGTTGGTGAACAGCGTGAACGTGGGCGGGTCGGCGGCGCCCTGCGTCGCGTAGAGGATCCGGGCGTTCGGTGCCGGGTGGGCGAGCTGGGCGGCCTGGATCACCTGGTTCAGCTCGCCGGTCGGGACACGGCGGTGGTACGCGTCGATCGCCTGTTCGAGCGCGGGCAGCAGCCGGTGCACGGCCTTGCCGGTGAGCGCGCTGATCTTCAGGACGGGCGCGTAGCCGAGGAACGCGAGCCGGTCGGCGACCTCGGCCGTCACCGCGGCGCGCTGGTCGGCGTCGAGCAGCTCCCACTTGTTGAGCACGATGACGACGGCCGTGCCGGCGGCGTCGATGCGCTCGGCGAGCCGCTGGTCCTGGTGGGTCACCCCCTCGGTCGCGTCGATGACGAGGAGCGCGGCGTCGCTGCGGTCGATGGCCTGCAGCGCGCGGACGAGCGAGTAGTACTCGGTGCCCTCGTCGATGCGGCTCTTGCGCCGCATCCCTGCCGTGTCGACGAACCGCAGGCGGTCGCCGTCCTCGGTCTCGATGACGGTGTCGATGGTGTCGCGCGTCGTGCCGGCCATGTCGTGGACGACGGCGCGCTCCTCGCCGATCAGGCGGTTGAACAGTGTCGACTTGCCGACGTTCGGCCGGCCGACGATGGCGACCGACGCGATGCCGTCGTCGTCGGTCTCCGCACCGGTCGACGCGGCCGCGCTCGCATCGGGCTCGTCGAGTGCGGGCAGGCGGGTGACGAGTTCGTCGAGCAGGTCGCCCGTCCCGCGTCCGTGCAGCGCGCTGATGCCCCACGGGTCGCCGAGGCCGAGGCGGGTGAAGTCCCACATCTCCGCCTCCCGCCGGTCGCTGTCGACCTTGTTGGCGACGAGCAGCAGCTTGTCCTTGTGGCGGCGGAGCATGCGCGCCATGCGCTCGTCGTCCTCGGTGATGCCGAGCGCGGTGTCGACGACGGCGAGCAGGACGTCGGCGTCCTCGATGGCCTTCTCGGCCTGACGGCTCACCTGCGCGTCGAGGGGGTGGTCGGTGTCGAGCCAGCCGCCCGTGTCGACGAGCGTGAACTCGCGGCCGTTCCACTCGGCGTCGACCTCCTTGCGGTCGCGCGTGACGCCGGGCTTCTCCTCGACGATCGCCTCGCGGCGCCCGATGATGCGGTTGACCAGGGTCGACTTGCCGACGTTCGGTCGGCCGACGACGGCGACGACGGGCTTCGCCATGTCAAGCGGCGGCGGTGCCGAGGGCGCGGCGCAGCGAGACGCCGTCGGTGGCCACGATCTCGACGGGCCGCGGCAGGTCGTCGGGCTTCGTGCCGTCGAGGAACACGCCGTTGGTGAGGCACACGTCGGGCAGCAGGTAGCGGTGGTCGTCGGGCTCGTCGCGAAGGACTCGGTCGAGGTCGGCGCCGACCATCAGCCCGGCGACGCCGACGTTCCCGCCGAAGTAGTCGTTGGTCACCTCGACGACACGTACGTCGTCGCGCCCGAGCCGGTCGAGCAGCGGCCGCAGCACTCGCGCCCCGTACGTGCCGGTGAGGATCGCGGTCGCCACCGGCCCCGGGTGGACTTTCGGTGACTTCGGCCCGCTATGGGCACCCGAACTCACCGAAAGCACGGGACCGACCGGGATGGGGACGAGGCGGTGGGCGCGGTAGCCCTCGGCGGGGGCGCCGTCGACGGCCGAGAAGAAGCCGGTGCGGATGCCGATGCCCTCGTCGACGTCACCGAACAACTCGGCCTCGAAGGCGCGGGCCATGCCGATGCCGTCCTCGTGCATGGCGAAGCCCTCGTACGTGTCCGCCGCGGGGAACGGTCGACCGGCGAGCAGGTAGTACTCGTCGGCGGCGAACACGACGCGCCGGCCGAGGACGCGCACGAACACGTCCTGCCAGTCGGTGACGGCGTCGACGACGTACTCGGCCTCCTCGACCGTGTGCGGCCGCATCGCCGGCTCGGTGTTGAACCGGCTGACGCCGAGCGGGACGACGGCGAGCGACGCCAGCTGCGGGTACTCGTCGAGCACACCCGCGAGCGTGTCGTCGAGGGCGGCGCCGTCGTTGATGCCGGGGCAGACGACGAGCTGGCCGTGGACCTCGACGCCGTGGTCGAGCAGCGCCTTGAGCCAGCGCAGCGAGGTCGCTCCCCGGCGGTTGCGCAGCATGCGAGCGCGCAGTTCGGGATCGGTCGAGTGGATCGACACGTACAGCGGGCTGAGTCCCTCGGTGAGCACCCGCTCGAAGTCCGACTCGGTGAATCGGGTGAGCGTGGTGAAGTTGCCGTAGAGGAACGACAGCCGGTAGTCGTCGTCCTTGACGTACAGCGAGCGCCGCAGGCCCTTCGGCAGCTGGTAGATGAAGCAGAACTCGCAGTGGTTGTCGCAGGTGCGGACGCGGTCGAACACCGCCGACTGCACCTCGACGCCGAGAGCGGTGCCGTCGGCCTTGGCGACGACGACGTTGCGCTCGACGCCGCCGCGCCGCACCTCGAGCTCGGGGTCCTCGCCGTCGACGAGGAGCCGGTACTGGATCACGTCGCGAGGCACCTGGCCGTCGATCGTGACGATCTCGTCGCCGACGACGATCCCTGCGGCGTCCGCCGGCGACCCGGGCGCGACGGCGACGACCTGCGGGGAAGACATAGGGATTCAAGGATAGGTGGGGGTCGTCGTTAGCCTGAAGTGTCGATGGCCGTCGACCGGGTGCTCTTGGCGCAGCCGCGGGGCTTCTGCGCCGGCGTCGAGATGGCGATCAAGGCGCTGGCGTGGATGGTGCGCCTGTTCGAGCCGCCGGTGTACTGCTACCACGAGATCGTGCACAACCGGGTCGTCGTCGACCGGTTCCGTGCGCTCGGGGTGGTGTTCGTCGACGACGTGGCCGACGTGCCGCCGGGCGCGCCGCTGATGCTGAGCGCCCACGGGTCGGCCCCCGACGTCGTGGCCGACGCCCGGTCGGTCGGCGGGTTCATGGTCAACGCCGTCTGCCCGCTCGTGACGAAGGTGCACCACGAGGCGAAGGTGCGCGCAGGGAAGGGCTTCACGATCGTGTACGTCGGCCACGAGGGACACGACGAAGCGGTCGGGACCATGGCGGTCGCACCGGCCGCGATGCGGCTCGTCGAGTCGGTCGAGGACGTGGACGCGGTGGCCGACCCCGGTACGCCCGTCGCGCTGCTGGCGCAGACGACGCTGTCGCACCACGACTGGGCCGACGTGCTCGACGCGGCGCGCTCGCGGTGGCCTGACCTGTGGATGCCGGGCCGGTCGGACCTCTGCTTCGCCACGACGAACCGGCAGACGGCGCTGACGTCGATCGCGCAGAAGGCGGACGCGATCGTCGTGATCGGGTCGGCGAACTCGTCGAACACCGTCGCGCTCGAGAAGGTCGCTCGCGCCGCGGGGTGCGGGCGGGTGTTCCGGGTGAACGACGCGTCCGAGGTGCCGGCTGACCTGTCCGGCGTCGTCGGCGTCACCGCCGGCGCGTCCGCGCCGGAGGAGCTCGTCGAATCCGTCATCGCCGCGCTGGCGCCGGTTCAGGGTGTCGAGCTCGTCCGGGTGACCGACGAGGACGAGTACTTCCCGCCGCCGCGCGAGCTGCGCGAGGTGTTCCCCGCGCTCGACGTCGTCGCCGCGCTGACGCTCGGCGCCGACCCGACCCCGGCGGCGTCGCCCCGAGACGACCGCTCGGTCGCGGCGAGCGACGTGCTGGCGTCGATGGCGCTGTAGATGCTGTCGGTCAACAGCGACGTCGTCCGCCTGTTCATCCACGTGCTGGCGGCGACGATCTGGGTGGGCGGCCAGCTGACGCTCGCCGGTCTGGTGCCTGGGCTTCGCGCACTGTCGCCGGATGCGCCCCGCACGGTCGCCCGCCGTTTCAACCTCATCGCCTGGCCGGCCTACGTCGTGCTGGTCGTGACGGGCATCTGGAACATCCTCGCCGTCGACCGGACCGACTCCGCCTACATGGTCACCCTCGGTGTGAAGATCGCCATCGTCGCCCTGTCGGGCGTCGCCGCCGCACTTCACACGGTGTCGAAGACGAAGGTCGGTCTGGCCGTGTGGGGTGCGCTGACCGGCATGTCCGCGCTGGCCGCGCTGTTCGTCGGCGTGCTGCTCCACATCGGCACCTGACGCTGCCGTCAGGGGTGTGCGACCATGGAGCCATGGCTGCGACCTTCACCCGCATGGACGAGTCCACCGCCGACCAGTGGGCCACGATCGGCATGGAGACGGCGAGGAACCAGGGGCGCGTCGCCGAGCGCGTGCTGATGCTGCTGCGGTCGCTCGACGAGGTCGTCGACGGGTTCGCCGTCGATCAGCTCACGCACTGCCTCCAGACGGCCACCCGGGCCGAGCGCGACGGAGCGGACAAGGAAGTTGTCGTCGCCGCGCTGTGTCACGACATCGGCAAGGCGATCAGCGTCCCGAACCACCCGGCGATCGCCGCCGAGATCCTGCGGTCGTACGTGCGGCCGGAGGTCTACGACATGATCCGGGTCCACCAGGACTTCCAGGGCAAGCACTACTACCACCACTTCGGTGGCGACCCGAACGCCCGCGAGAAGCACCGCGACGAGCTCGACGACGACTCGTGGAAGCTCGCCGAGCGCTTCGCCGACGAGTGGGACCAGACGGCGTTCGACCCCGACTACGACACCCTCCCGCTCGAGCACTTCGAACCGCTCGTGCGCGAGGTGTTCGCCGCCGGCAAGATCGTCGGGTAGCCCTGTGTTCTTGTCACGCCTGACCACGACATGGGTGGTCAGGCGTGACAAGAAGCGGTGTTCAGACGCCCGCCTTCGTCTGCGCCTCGTCGAAGAGGCGCTGGAGCTCGACGCGCACCTGCTCGGTGAGCTCGTGCACGGCGCGGCGTGAGACACGCCCCGACTCCGACCTCGGTGGCGGTTCGATCGGCGCACCGACGATGACATGCACCTTGACCGGTCGCGGCAGGCGCTTGCCCTTCTGCATCGCCCGCTCGGAGCCGCCGATCCCGACCGGGACGATCGGCACGCCGGTGCGGGCGGCGACGTAGGCGGCGCCCTCGAACAGCGACTCGATCACCGGCCCCTTCTGCCGCGTCCCCTCGGGGAACAGCACGAGCGGCTCGCCGCCGTCGATCACCGAGATCGACGTGTTGAGCGCGTCGCGGTCGGCGGCGCCGCGGTGAACGGGGAACGCACCGAGCGCCTCGAGGAACCGCCCGCCGAGCGGGAACTTCCACAGCTCGGCCTTGCCCATGTACCGCATGCGGCGCTTCGTGACGCCGGCGACCAGCGCGAAGTCGAGGAACGACCGGTGCACCGGCGCGAGCACGAACGGCCGGTCGGACGGCACGTTCTCCGTTCCCTCGAACGTCTCCCGGAACAGGAGGCGGCAGATGCCGACGACGAGCGCGCGGACGACGCGGTAGAGGATCACCTCGGGATCAGCGCCATGATCTCGTCGACGATGTCGTCGATCGTCCGCCCGGTGGTGTCGATCTGCACCGCGTCGCCGGCGACGGCCAGGGGCGACGCCGCCCGCGTCGAGTCGACATGGTCGCGGCGGGCGATGTCGGCGGCGACCTGGTCGTAGTCGAGGTCGGTGACCTCCTTGGCCCGCCGCCGGGCCCGCTCCTCGTCCGAGGCCGTGAGGTACACCTTCACCGGGGCGTCGGGGAACACGACCGTCCCGATGTCGCGCCCCTCGACGACACCGCCGCCGTGGGCGTCGCCCCACTCGCGCTGGCGCATCACGAGCTCGCGCCGCACGTCGGCGTTCGCGGCGACGGCGGACACCGCCCGGGTCACCTCCGGCCCTCTGATCTCGATCGTCGCGTCGATGCCGTCGACGAGCACCTTGTCGCCGACGTCGATCTCGACGTCACGGGCCAGCCGGGCGACGACCTCGGCGTCGTCCGGGTCGATCCCCCGCTGGATGCAGGCGAACGCCACCGACCGGTACATCGCGCCGGTGTCGAGGTACGGCAGCCCGAGGCGCGCCGCCACCCGCTTGGCGACGGTCGACTTCCCCGACCCTGCCGGGCCGTCGATGGCGATGACGCGCATGGAGGCGGGCACGCTACCCACGCGAGCGCAGGCCCTCCAACGCCCGCCAGTAGCCGGGGAAGGTCTTGGCCACGCACGACGGGTCGTCGATCGTGATCCCGTCGACCCGCAGTCCGATCAACGCGAACGCCATCGCCATGCGGTGATCGCCGTAGGTGCGGACGACCGCGCCGTGCATCGACGGGGACGGCTCGATGACCATCCCGTCGTCCTCCTCGACCGCGACGGCGCCGCAGCGCCGGAGCTCGGCGACGACGTTGCCGACCCGGTCTGTCTCCTTGCGGCGGATGAAGCCGATGCCGGTGATGCGTGTCACCGAGTCGGCAAAGGGCGCGATCGCGGCGAGCGTCTGCGCGCAGTCGCTGATCTCGCCCATGTCGACATCGACGCCGTGCAGCTCGCCGCTGCCGCGTACCTCGACGACGTCGTCGCCCAGGGTCACGTCCGCCCCCATCTCCCGCAGCACGTCGGCGAACGCGACGTCGCCCTGCACGGACTCGCGTCCGAGGCGCGGGACGCGCACCCGTCCGCCGTCGGTCATCGCCGCGGCGGCGAGGAAGTACGACGCCGCGGTGGCGTCCGGCTCGACCGCGAACGTCGAGGCGCGATACCGCTGCGGCGGCACGTGCTCGACGGTGGCGTCCTCGATGCCGAAGGAACCCATGACCGAGAGCGTCATGTCGGCGTACGGCGCCGACACGAGGGGCGTCGTCAGCGACACCCGTAGCCCGTGCCGGTAGCACGGCGCCGCGAGCAGCAACCCGGAGAGGAACTGGCTCGACACGTCACCGCGCAACGGCACCGGATCGACGACGTCGATCGCGCCCCGGGCCACGACGGTGAACGGGAGGTGCCCGGGCTCGCCGCCTTCCTCGACGTCCACGCCGAGGGCCCGCAGCGCGTCGATCAGCGGTGCCATCGGACGGGCCCGCATGGCCGCGTCGGCTTCGACGGCATACCGGCCGCGACCCAACACGAGGACGGGGGGGAGGAAGCGCGCCGTCGTGCCCGCCTGGCGCGCGTCGAGCGTCAGCGGACCATCCGCGATGTGCCCGCCGCGCCCGTCGACGAGCACGGTGGTTCCCTCACGTCGCACGCCGGCGCCGAGCAGCGACACCGCGTCGAGCATCGCCTCGGTGTCGTCGGCGACGAGCACGTTGGTGAGCGTGCTCGTGCCGTCGGCGAGCAGCGCAGCGACGAGGGCGCGGTTCGTGAGCGACTTCGACCCGGGCACGACGACGTCCGTGTCGGGCGGCGCGTCGAGCGGCCGCACGGCGTAGGGGCCGGCGCTCATGCCAGCGGCTGCGCCGACGGCCGGTAGCCACGGGCCAGAAGGGCGCCCCGAAGCAGATCGCCGTGCGCGACCTCGACGATCACGACGAGCACGCCCCGGTCGCCCTCGGACGAGTGGGCGATCTCGAGGTCGAGGATGTTCACGCCGAGCTCGCCGGCCAGCGTGGTGATCTCGGCGAGCACGCCGGGCCGGTCGGGCACGGGCACGCGGATCTCGAGGAGGTCCTCTGCCCGCTTGACCCGGGCCGGCAGGTTGACCCGCGCGTGGCGCGCCCGTTCCAGCAGTGACAGGAGGCGGTCGCGATCGGCGGACGCGACCGTCTCGCGGACCGACGACAGCGCCGCGACCAGCCGGTCGAGCGTCGCCGTGATCGCGTCGCGGTTCTCCGCGCAGATGTCCGGCCAGATGCCGGGGTGACCGGCGGCGACGCGGGTCATGTCGCGAAAGCCCCCTGCCGCCAACCGCAGCAGCGTCGCGTGCTCCTCGCCGGCGTCGGCGGCGAGCGACATCAACGTCGCTGCGGTGAGGTGCGGAACGTGTGACACGACGGCGACGAGCGCGTCGTGGTGTTCGGGGGTGACGGCGACGACGTCGGCGCCCAGCGACGACACGACCTGGCGGACGCGCAGGTATGCATCGGCGTCGGTCGACGCCGTCGGTGTGAGGACCCACGTCGCGCCGGCGAACAGCTCGGGGTCGGCACCGTCGACGCCCTCCTGCTCGGAGCCGGCCATCGGGTGACCTCCCACGAAGCGGGCGTCGTCGACGGTCGAGACGATCGGCGCCTTCACGCTCCCGACGTCCGTCACGATCGATGCCGGCGACGAGGCGAGCGCGCGCCGTGCCTCGTGGGCCACCGCGCCGACGGGCGTGGCGACGAACGTCACGTCCGCGGACGCGTCGTCGCCGACGGTGTCGAGCGCGCCCACCTCGACGCCGCGGGCCGCTCGAGCTCGGTCACGATCGCGTCCGGTGACGTGCCATCCCTGACGGCGCAGGGCCATGCCGATCGACCCGCCGATGAGGCCGACGCCGACGATCTCAGCTCGGGAGGTCATCGCGAAGGCCCCTGGCGCCCTCCAGGTACACGTGGTGCAGCTCGGCCCGTGACCGCGTCGTCGTGAGGTGAAGCATCACCCGCACGCAACGCGGCGTCGCGTTCTCGATGTCCAGCTCGCGGGCGCAGATGAGCGGGACGTCGCCGAGCCCGATACCGCGCGCCGCCGTCGCCGGGAACAGCGAGTGCAGGTCGTCGGTGGCGGTGAACAGGATGCTGATGAGGTCGTCGTGCGCCACGTCGTTGCGCGACAGCATCTCGCGCAGCAGTGCCTGCACCCGCTCGGTCATGTGCTCGGCGGTGTCGACGTCGAGCGTGGTCGCGCCGCGCAGCGCTCGTACAGCAGGGGGCACGGCGTCGGAGGTTACGTCCTGTCGCGCGCCACGACCCTTTCCAGACCCCGCAGCTCCTTCGCCGTGAGCGGCCGCCACTGCCCCGGCGGCAGCCGCCGGTCGGCGATCGGACCGAACCGCACACGCACGAGCCGTACGACCGGATGACCGACGGCCTCGCACATGCGCCGGACCTGGCGGTTGCGTCCCTCGTGGATGGCGATGCGCACGACCGTCGGCGACAGGAGCGACACCTTCGCCGGCGCGGTGCGGCCGTCGTCGAGGTCGACACCGTCGCGCAGCGTCCTCAACTCAGCCGGTGACGGGTGGCCGCGCACCTCGGCGACGTACTCCTTCTCCACGCCGAACGACGGGTGTGTCAAGCGGTGCGCCAGCTCGCCGTTGTTGGTGAGCAGCAGCAGCCCCTCCGTGTCGACGTCGAGTCGCCCGACGGGGAAGACGCGGGGCTCGGGGGGCACGAGCGACACGACCGTGGGTCGACCCTGCGGGTCGGACGCCGTCGTCACCACGCCGCGCGGCTTGTTGAGCAGATAGTGGACGAGCCCCTCGGCGACGCTGATCGGCGCACCGTCGATCTCGATCAGGTCGTGGGCGGCGTCGACACGGCGCCCGAGCTCGGCGACCTCGCCGTTGACAGTGACGCGGCCCTCGGCGATCAGCTCGTCGCACAGCCGCCGGCTGCCGATGCCGGTGCGGGCGAGGACCTTCTGCAGGCGCTCACCCTCCGCCGACCCGGCCGTCACTCGTCGGGGTCGGCGCGCAACCCCTGCTCGAGGGCCTCGACGATCTCCGCGCCGGGCACGAAGTCGCCGAGGGCGGGCAGCTCGTCGATCGAGTCCAGCCCGAGCTTCTCGAGGAACAGCGGCGTCGTCCCGTAGAGGACGGCGTTGCCCGGACCGGGATCGCGCGCCACCTCGCCGATGTACCCGCGCTGCTGCAGCGTGCGCACGACGCCGTCCACGTTGACCCCGCGGATCGCTGCGACCTGGGCCCGCGAGACGGGCTGCTTGTACGCGACGATCGCCAGCGTCTCGAGTGCTGCGGCGGACATGCGGGCGTGTTGGCCCTCGAGCACGAAGCGCTCGACGTAGGGCGCGAGATCGGGATGGCTCTGGAACCGGTAGCCGCCGGCGACCCGCACGAGGACGAAACCGCGGTCCTCGCCGTCGTACGCCGCCTGCAGCTCGGCGCAGATCTCCTCGA
>DASSOZ010000139.1:0-7090 GCA_035700105.1 Acidimicrobiales bacterium | reverse complement strand
GATGCGCACCGCGGTCTTGGCGTCGAGGTTGCCGTCGTAGGAGCCGGCGCGCAGCGCGTCCAGGAAGCGCGCTGCCGGCTGGGCGATCTCGACGGCGAGGCGCTCGAGAAGGTCCTGCTGCCCGCGCTCGATCACCGTCTCGATGGCGCCCCGCGCCTGGCGCAGCGGGCGGGCGTGCGCGTCGATGGCGAGCGCCGCCTCGTAGCCGAAGAGGTGACCGGCCATCGCGCTGAGCACGAAGGCCAGCGCGGGGTGCACCGGCGGCACGTCGATCACCGCGAGCGCAGACGTGAAGCGGTTGCCGCCCTCGGTGGCGATCACGATCGGCGCCGCCTTGTGGGCGCGGTAGATCGCCACCTCCTTCGCCACGTCGTCCGCGGTCGCGCCCGAGAGGCCGGCGGCGCACACGACGATCATCGGCTCGGACGAGAGGTCGATGTGCTTCTTGTCCTCGGTGGCGTCGGCGGCGATCGACTTGTAGCAGAGCTCGCTGAGCTTGATCCGCAGCTCCTGGGCGGCGATGCGGTTGCGTCCGTTGCCGACCATCGCCCAGTAGCGACGCGGCGGTGCGAACTCCTGCGCGGCAGCGGCGATCGCGTCCCGGCGCGCGAGCACGCTCTCCATCGCCTCGGGCAACGCCCGCAGACCGGCGAGCAGGTCGGACGTGCGACTGCGATCCGCGCACCCGGCGACGTCGCTGATGGCCAGGGCGAGCAGGGCGCCCGCGGCGATCTGCGCGTAGAACGCCTTCGTCGAGGCCACGCTCATCTCCACGTCGCGTCCGTCCGACGTGTAGAGCACGCCGTCGGCTCGCTCGGCGAGATCGCTGTTGCGGCGGTTGACGATGGCGAGGACCGCAGCCCCACGCGCCCGCACGAGATCGACGGTGCGGTTGGTGTCCGTCGTCGTGCCCGACTGGCTGATCGCGATGACGAGCGTGTCGCTCATGTCGTCGGTGAGCGAGAACCCGCTCAGCTCGGTCGCCGGGAGCGCGGAAGCGGTGCGCGTCGAGCCGGCGAACTCGTCCCCGAGGAACGCCGCCAGGCTCTGCCCCGCCACGGCGGCGGTGCCCTGGCCGATGACGAGGACACGGCGCAGCGTCCCGTCCCGGAGCCGCGTGCGGACCGAGTCGGGGAGGGCGTCGTCCGGGAGCGCGACCGCGAGGCGACCGGCGTCGTCGACGATCTTGCCCCGCAGCGTCTTGCGCACGGACTGCGGTGACTCGGCGATCTCCTTCAGCAGGAAATGGGGCGCGCCACCGCGGTCGATGTCGCGGGTCGTGATGTCGGCGGTCACGACGTCGGCGTCGGTGACGGGCAGCTCGGTGCCGTCGTACGCGTAGCGGCGGAGGCCGTCGGGTGCGACGACGACGATCTGGCCGCTCGTGCCGTCGGAGCCGCTCGGTGTCTCGCCGTCCATCCGCACGTAGCGACGGGTCTGCTCGACGAGGCCGTACGGCTCGCTGGCGACGACGTACGCGTCGTCGGCGATGCCGACGTACAGCGACTGGCCGCTGCCGCGCTGCGCGAGCAGCAGCGTGCCCGGCTGCTCGGCGGCGTTGACGGCGATCGCGACGCTGCCGTCGAACGTGGCGACGCTCGCCCGGAACGCGTCGACGAGATCGACGCCGTCGGCGCGTCGGCGGGCGACGAGCGTCGGGATGACCTTCGCGTCGGTGGTGACCGCACTCGGGATGCACAGGCCGTGCGCCTCGACGAGCTCGGCGTGGTTGTCGACGTCGCCGTTGAGCGCAGCCGCGGCATACGGGTTGGCGCGGCCCTCCTCGAGGCTGTCGAGCGGGTGGGCGTTCGGCTCGGAGATGATGCCGACGCTCGCCCACCGCGTGTGCCCGAGCACGGTCGCCTGCACGGTCTCGCTGCTGTCGAGCGCGGTGCGGAGCAGCTCGTCGTCCGTGATCGCCGTTCGGAGGGCGTGGGTGTTGTCGCCGAGCTCGCCGATCTCGGCCGCCGCCTTGTAGACGAACGCGAGGTGACCCTCGGGTGTGCGCACGGCGCCGCTCGTGAACAGCGGGTCGCCGCGCTGGTCGAGCTGGCGGTGGATCTCGTCGCTGTCGAGGTCGACGCCGTGTCCGGTCACGAGGACGTGGATGCCGGCGCTGTCGCGCCCGCGCACCTCGAGGCGGTCGATGGCCGAGAGCGCGACCTGGATCGACAGGTAGGCGGCGACGGCGCCGGGTGTCGCGGCGTCGCCCGCGAGCTGCCGCACCGCGTCGGCCGTGCGCAGGCGGTCGTTGCGGATCGCCCACAGCGCGTCCTTCAGTCGGACGACCTCGGCGTTGGCCGCCTCGATGTCGACGTCGCCACCGGGCGCGGCGGTGTCGAGCTCGCGCTCGCGCTCTTGCAGCCGGCGGTCGAGCTCACCGAGGCGGCCGGCGATGACGCCGCCGAGCGAGTCGTCGGCGAGGAGCGCGCGGACGCCGGCGACGCCGCGGAGGAGCTCGTCGACCTGCTCGAGCGCGGTCGCGTCCGGGAACGCGGCGAGCGCGCCGTCGAGCAGCCCGAGCAGCTCGTCGGTGGTCGGCGGCTCACGGTCGGCGGGGCGCCGGACGACGCCGATGATGCCGCACATGGGCTTCCGAGCGTACCGGCGCACTCGAGGTTGATGCCGTTGACCCCCCTCAGCGGTGGTCTACGGCATCAACCTGGAATCGTCAGGCCGTTCCGCAGACGGCCGTGACCGCAGCGACGAGGCGTGCCGCCGCCGCGCTCGCCTGCGCCGGGGTGGGTGCCTCGACCATGACCCGCACGAGCGGTTCGGTCCCGCTCGGGCGGATCAGCACCCGGCCGTGATCGCCGAGCTCGGCCTCGACGGCGGCGACCTCGGCGTCGAGCGCAGCTGCGTCGTCGAGCAGCGCGTCGCGGTCGCGGACACGGACGTTCTCGAGCACCTGCGGCAGCCGCGTCATCACCGACGCGAGCTCGGCCAGCGGCCGCCCCGACCGGCGCACCACGTCGAGCACCTGGAGACCGGTGAGCACGCCGTCGCCCGTCGTCGCCAGCTCCGAGAAGATGACGTGACCCGACTGCTCCCCGCCGAGCGACCAGCCGCCGCGGGCGAGTGCCTCGAGCACGTACCGGTCCCCGACGGCGGTCTGCTCGACGTGCACGCCGTGCTCGGCCATGGCCAGGTGGAAGCCGAGGTTCGTCATGACGGTGACGACGACGGTGTCGTCCTTCAGCCCGCCGCGCGACCGGAGGTCGAGCGCGCAGATCGCGATGAGCTGGTCGCCGTCGACGACCGCACCGGACGCGTCGACGGCGAGCACGCGGTCGGCGTCGCCGTCGAAGGCGAGGCCGGCGTCGGCGCCGAGCGCGACGACCGACCGCTGGAGCGACTCCGGGTGCGTCGACCCGCAGCCGGCGTTGATGTTGACGCCGTCCGGCTGGGCGTGGATGACCTCGACCTCGGCGCCCAGCCGCCGCAGCACCGCCGGCGCGACGTCCGACGCGGCGCCGTGCGCGCAGTCGACGACGATGTGCAGCCCGTCGAGCCGCCGTCCCTCCAGCGACGCGACCAGCGCGTCGCAGTAGCGCGTGATCGCGTCGCCGGCCACCGACCGAACCGGGCGTAGATCCGTACCTATACGGGCGCGATCTACGCCGAGTTCGGGGTGGGCGAGCCGGTCGAGCTCGGCCTCCAGCCGCTCCTCGACCTCGTCGGGCAGCTTGCGACCCCCGGCGGCGAAGAACTTGATGCCGTTGTCGGCGAACGCGTTGTGCGACGCCGAGATCATCGCCGCGGGTACGCCGTCGGCCGCCGACAGCCACGCCACGCCCGGCGTCGGCAGCACGCCGAGGTCGACGACGGACGCACCCTCGGCCGCCAGCCCCGCGGTCAGCGCCGCCTGGAGCAGCGGTCCGGAGACGCGCGTGTCCCGCCCGACGTAGAACGTGGCGTCGTCGCCACCGATGACCCGTGACGCGGCACGCCCGAGCCGGAGGACCAGCTCGGGCGTCAGTTCGGCGTTCGCAACGCCTCGGACACCATCGGTGCCGAAGCGCAGGGTCACCGCTTCGAGTACTGCGGCGCCTTGCGGGCCTTCTTGAGGCCGTACTTCTTCGACTCCTTCTCCCGGGCGTCGCGGGTGAGGAAGCCGGCCTTCTTGAGCGTCACCCGCAGCTCCGGGTCGACCTCGACGAGCGACCGGGCGATGCCCATGCGCACCGCACCGGCCTGACCGGACACGCCCCCGCCGTCGACGGACGCGTCGACGTCGTAGTTCTCGGCGACCGTCGCCAGCCGAAGGGGCTCGGTGACGATCATCCGGTGCGTCTCGGTCGTGAAGTACTGCTCGATCGGGCGCTTGTTGATCGTGATCGCGCCCGTCCCGGGGCGGAGCCGGACACGCGCCACGGCCTCCTTGCGGCGACCGGTCGTCTGGGTGAGCGGCTTCGGCATGCGGTGGCAGGGACTCCTAGGAAGCGACCCGGCGGGCGTGCGCCAGATCGAGCGGCTGGGGCTGCTGGGCGGCGTGCGGGTGGTTCGGCCCGACGTAGATCTTGAGGTGCTTGAGCTGCGAGCGCCCGAGCGCGCCCTTCGGGAGCATGCCCTTCACGGCACGGCGCACGACCTCGGTCGGCTTCTTCGCCAGGAGCTCGGCGTGCGTCTGCTGCTTCAGCCCGCCCGGGTAGCCGGAGTGCCGGTAGTACACCTTCTTCTGCGACTTGTCGCTCGTGAGCACGACCTTCTCGGCGTTCACGACGATGACGTGGTCGCCGGTGTCGAGGTGCGGGGCGAAGATCGGCTTGTGCTTGCCCCGGAGCAGGCGCGCCACCTCGGTCGACAGGCGGCCGAGCACCATGCCGTCGGCGTCGATGACATGCCAGGCGCGCTGGACGTCGGTTGGCTTCGGTGAGAACGTGCGCACGCGGGTTTCCTGACTACGACTCGGGGGCGTGCCGAGGACGGTCGACCAGTGTACGAGAGTCGGAGGAAGCCCGGCAAACGACGTAGTCTCCCCGCCCATGCACGTGCTCGCGGCCACGACGATCGCCCCGTGGAACGGGTGGAGCCTGTTCCTGCTCATGATCCTCGCCGCGATCGTCGTGTCGATCGCCGGCGTGATGGGCAACCGGCGGGAGCGCGACGGCAGGTAGGTGCCGGCGGTGCCGGCCGACCAGGGTCCGGTCACGCTCGACGACATCCTCGACGCCCGCGAGCGCCTGGCGCCCGTGCTCCGGCGGACGCCGGCGGAGGAGTCCGACGCCCTCTCGCGCCTGACCCGGCGGCGCATCCACCTCAAGCCCGAACACCGCCAGCGGACCGGCTCGTTCAAGCTCCGCGGCGCCTACAACCTCGTGTCCCGACTCGAACCGGGCGTCCCCGTCGTCGCCGCGTCCGCCGGCAACCACGCCCAGGGCGTCGCCCTCGCCGCGTCGCTCACCGGCCACCCGGCGACGATCTTCATGCCCGCGTCGGCCCCGCTCCCGAAGGTCCAGGCGACGCGCGACTACGGCGCGACGATCACGCTCGCCGGCGACGCGGTCGACGACGCCATCGAGGCCGCCAGACGCCACGCCGACGCCACCGGCGCGGTCTACGTCCCCCCGTTCGACCACCCGCTGATCGTCGCCGGCCAGGGGACGATCGGCGTCGAGTTGGCCGACGAGCTGCCCCCCGACGTCACCACGGTCGTCGTCCCGGTCGGCGGCGGCGGGCTGATCTCCGGGATCGCCGTCGCGCTGGCGGCGCGGCGACCCGATGTCGAGGTCGTCGGCGTCCAGGCCGCGGGCGCGGCGTCGATGGCGGCGTCGCTCGCCGAGGGCCACGTGGTACGCCTCGACGCGCTCCACACGATGGCCGACGGCATCGCGCTCAAGACGCCGTGCGCCCTGACACTCGGCCTCGTCGAGCGGTACGTCAGCCGCATCGTCACGGTCACGGAGGAAGAGATCAGCCGGGCGCTGCTGCTGCTCGTCGAGCGGGCGAAGTGGGTCGTCGAGCCGGCGGGTGCGACGTCGTTCGCCGCGGTGCTCGCCGGCCACGTCGCCGGCGAGGGAGCCGTCGCCTGCGTGCTCTCCGGCGGCAACATCGACCCGCTGCTGCTGATCAGGGTGATCGAGCACGGGCTCTCGGCCGCCGGTCGCTACGTCGTGCTGCGGGTGGTGATGGACGACACGCCCGGTTCGCTCGCCCGGCTCACCAGCGCGATCGCCGAGCGCGGCCTCAACATCTTGAGCGTGGAGCACCGCCGCGCCGGGCTCGCGCTGCCGATGACGGCGGTCGAGGTCGTGCTGACGATGGAGACCCGCGACCCCGAGCACCGCGCCGAGACGGTCGAGTGGCTGCGGGACAAGGGCTACGCCGTCGACCTGCTGAGGTAGCCGGGCACCCCGACCGCCGTCATCGCGTCGGGCACGGGGTCGCCCCGCACGACGGTCAACGGCACCTCGCCGGCCCAGTGCGGCAGACCCAGGTCGGCGTCGTCCTCGACGGGCGGGCCGGTCCGGACCTTCGCCGACGCCTCCGTGAGCGGGATCCGCACGACGAGCGTGGCCCGCAGCTCCTCGGGCGTCGGCGGCCGGGTGTCGCACGAACGCCCCGGGACGACGTGGTCGACGATCGCCATGACCGCCCGCCGCTTCTCGTCCACGTCGGTGACCGCCTCGCCGCGACCGAACACCATCACCGACCGGTAGTTGACGGAGTGGTGGAACGCGGAGCGCGAGAGCACGAGCCCGTCGAGCAGCGTCACGGTCACGCATGCCTCGGACGCGCCGGACGCCAGCGCCCGCAACATGGCATTGCCGGTCGCGCCGTGCACGTAGAGGTGGTCGTCGACGACGGCGAACGCAGTCGGGATCACGACGGGCTGGCCGTCGACGACGAAGCCGACATGGCCCACGATCGCCTCGGCGAGGACC
Organism: Acidimicrobiales bacterium; assembly: GCA_035700105.1. Lineage (GTDB taxonomy): Bacteria > Actinomycetota > Acidimicrobiia > Acidimicrobiales > DASSOZ01 > DASSOZ01. The sequence continues at coordinate 206 of DASSOZ010000139.1, read as the reverse complement.
GAGCGGATCGTCGCGTCGTCATAGCGACCGCGCTCGGCCTTGCGGCGCACGCGGGTCCGGTCGGTGGGCTCGGTCACGCCTCCATCGTGGCCGCGTCGACCGTCAGACCGGCGAGGTATTTCTCCATCACGTGCGTCGTGAGCGTGTGGAGCGGCGACGGCAGTGCGTCGGGCATCGCCACCGCCAGCGACGCGACGCCGTGCATC